>CAUTLL010000020.1:0-10150 GCA_963539275.1 uncultured Flavobacteriaceae bacterium | reverse complement strand
TTTTAATTTTGGTAATGCCATAGCAGATAACAACGAGGGCAACATTTTACCCTACTTCAATTTTGCATTTTCTACAGGCAATAAAATTGATAATCTATACATCAGCGGCACTGTTTCCGATGCTCTTCTCCCTCCAAACAAAAAAACAAAACACGGCATCGTGGTAGGATTATACAAGGAAAATGCTGATTTTAGACAAAAACCTTACTACATCACTCAAGCCGATGATGATGGATATTTTGAACTCAATTACCTATCTGAAGGTGTCTATACCATTATCGCATTTGAAGATGAAAATCAAAATTCTGTCTATAATGCTGGAAAGGAAAAAGTTGCTTTTCTAAAAGATAAAATTAATCTAATTCAAAATATTTCAGGATTAAAATTAAAACTATATCCTTCCAAAAAATCACTAAAATATATTGAAACTAAAAATATTTCAGGAGGAATACTCATGCTCTTTGAGGGAAATCCAGAAAGTGTAGAAATATCCTCTATTAGTGAAGAACTTAAAAATTACAAAATAAGCCATAACCCTAAATCTGATTCTGTAAAAATATGGATAGGCAAAGAAAACAATCACTTCAAAAAAGAAACTGCGACTCAACTAAAACTAAGTTATACGACTGATAAAAAAAAGGATACAATCGCTACATTTTATGAGCCTAATCCGAAAGACGAACTCAATTTATCCAACGACAAAGGGCATTTACTACCTCCAAAAAAAGACTTTAAGATTACTGCTAATATGGATTTGAAACATATCAATCCACAGGATTGGAGTTTGAAAAGCGATAGTATTTCGCAAAATTTTGAAGCAAAAATTTCAAAAACCAATTCCAATGAGATTATAATTTCTTCCGATTTCAAAACTGGGAAAAATTACTCTCTTCAAATTCCTAAAAAAAGTATTTCCAGCGAATATTATGATTTGGAAAAGACTTATATTTTTAATTTTGAAATTGACAAACCCGAAAACTACGGAAGTCTTATTTTAAAGATACAAAACCTTCCTGCTTCTCATTTTTGGGTTCAACTCATCAACAACGATGGTAAAGTTCAATATAGCCAATATACTAATTTTTCCGAAATCCACTTTACAGAAATTGAGCCAGCTTCTTACTATGTGAGAATTTTATTAGACAACAATAATAATGGCTATTGGGATGAAGCTAATTTCACTGAACAAATTCTTCCAGAACAAGCCTTCATATTCCCCAAAGAAATCAATATCAGAAAACTTTGGACAATTGTAGAAGATTGGGAACTAAAATAAATATTTTAATTAACTCACAATTAAAAAAGCAACTTTTTCAAGTTGCTTTTTATTTAATTTTCTAAAACATAAGAGAATACCAGAGGAGCTACAATAGTCGCATCAGATTCTATAATATACTTCGGTGTATTAATATCTAATTTACCCCAAGTAATCTTCTCATTTGGTACCGCTCCTGAATAAGAACCGTAAGAAGTCGTAGAATCCGAAATCTGACAGAAATAAGACCAAAATGGTACATCATGCATTTCCAAATCTTGGTAAAGCATCGGCACCACGCAAATAGGGAAATCTCCTGCGATTCCTCCTCCGATTTGGAAAAATCCTACTCCTTTTCCAGCACTATTATTTCTATACCAATCTGCCAAGAAAGTCATATACTCTATCCCTGACTTCATTGTGGAAGGTTTCAACTCACCTTTAATACAATAACTCGCGAAGATATTCCCCATTGTAGAATCTTCCCAGCCTGGTACTACGATAGGCAAATTCTTTTCTGCTGCTGCAAGCATCCAAGAGTTCTTAGGATCTATTTCATAATACTGCTCTAAAACACCTGACAACAACATTTTATACATATACTCATGCGGAAAATATCTTTCCCCTTTTTGCTCCGCATCCTTCCAAATTTCATAAATATGCTTCTGCAATCTCCTGAAAGCTTCCTCTTCAGGGATACAAGTATCAGTTACTCTATTTAGTCCTTTTTCTAATAATTCCCATTCATCTTGTGGAGTCAAATCACGATAGTGAGGCACTCTTTTATAATGAGAATGAGCCACTAAATTCATCAAATCTTCTTCTAAATTAGCTCCTGTACAAGAGATGATATCCACTTTATCTTGGCGAATCATCTCTGCTAAAATTTTACCTAATTCCGCCGTAGACATTGCCCCTGCCAAAGTAATCATCATCTTTCCGCCATCTTTAAGATGAGCGACATAGCCCTTAGAAGCATCTACCAAAGATGCAGCATTGAAATGCAAATAATATCTTTCAATAAATTCGGTAATCGGTTTGTTATTCATACTGTCAATTTTTTAGCAAAGATAATAATTTATAAATAGTCATTAAAATTAATCTTAAATTTAATTTTCATCACTTTTTATTTGAATTTTAATAAAAATAATTACATTTGGTAAAATAAAAGTATTTGTAGGACTTTTGGCTCCTATGATATCTTATCCCCAAACTACTGAAATTTCTATCAGTGAAGAAAGACAAAAACTTTCTAAACCTTACAACGAAAACGAAGATGGAAATGCAGAAATTAGCAAACTTATCCTGAAAACCCAAAAAGAAAGAAAAAACATCATAATACAAGCTGGTGGGAATTGGTGCATTTGGTGTTTAAGATTTGATAATTTTGTCAATAACACTCCTGAACTAAAACAGATAATCGAGGAAAATTTCATTTATTATCATCTCAATTTTTCTCCAAAAAATAAAAATAAAAAAGCTTTTGCTAAATATGGTACTGACCAAAAAATAGGCTATCCATATTTTATTATTCTAGACAAAAATGGAAAAAAACTACACATACAAGAAAGCAGCATTTTAGAAGAAGGAGAAGGATATAATTTAAAAAAAGTAAAAGCTTTTTTTGAAAAATGGACACCAAATAAAGAACATTCTTTCCACTAAAACATGAAATCTCCCACTATAGGGAGATTTTTTATAATATTTCGCTTGTTAACCCTTTACTCAATAACTTTTCATGCATAGGTTTTAAAACATCTAAACTTCCTGTTTTCACAGTACATTGTCCTTTATAATGGACGAGCATTGTACATTGTGTCGCTTGATCCATCGTGTGTCCACAAATATCAATCAAACATTCTATTACAAAATCAAAAGTATTAAAATCATCATTATATAAAACTAATTTATTCTCTTGCTGATTTCCTTCTAAAAGCAATACATTTTCTCGATCTTCTCGCAAAGGTTTTTCTTGATTGATATTATTTATTCTCTGCTTCATCTTCATTTGTTTCTTCAGAAGTTTCCCTAGAAGGTTCATATTTTAACTCTACTAATTCTACACTTTTATTCTGCATTTTTAGGATTTTAAAGTTATAATTACATAACTTAAACTCTTGATTTACTTCAGGGATATCCGCCAATTGATGCAAAATATACCCTGCTAAAGTATTATATTCGGAATCTTCTGGTAGCATTTTGGGCAAATATTCATTAATTTCATCCAACGGTTGAGTTGCTTTAATCCAAAATACCCCCTCCTTTACCTCATCTACTATTTTTTCTTCCTCATCTTCTTCGTCTTGAATCTCACCCACTAACTCTTCTAAAATATCCTCCAAAGTTACAATCCCTTCTGTCCCTCCAAACTCATCAATCACAATAGCAATATGCTGCTTTTTTAATTGGAATGAATTCAATAAATCCGAAATCTTCTTACTTCCTACTACAAATGACACCTCACGCAAGAATTTTCTTAAATCTACATCTTTATTTTTGATGTATTCTCTCATTATTTCTTTGGTATAAAAAATCCCTATGATATTATCAATAGAGTCTTCATACACTGGAATTCTTGAATATCCACAATCTATAATTTTCTTAATAATTCCCTCCTTATCATCACTAATATCTATCGTGATAATATTTTGGCGAGGCACCATGATTTGTTTTGCAGTATGGTCTGTAAAATCAAAAGCATTTTTAATAATTTCATAATTTTCCTCCTCTATCTCTCCACCAGCAGCACTTTGTTTAACTAACAATTGAAGTTCCTCTGTAGAATGAATTTCATGCCCCGAAGCAGGATGAATATTAATCATTCTCAAAAAGCCATTAGAAATAGTATTCATCAACCAAATAAATGGTTTCAAAATATTATAAAACAAACTTAAAGGCCACGCTACCCAAAGAGTCGTAGATTCTGGTTTTCTAATCGCAATAGATTTTGGTACCAATTCCCCAAAAACAATATGCATCACTGTTACAATCAAAAAACTCCCCACCAAAGCCATTGTTGAAAGAGTTTCAGGAGCAATACGAACATGCAAACTTTCAAATACCCCTTCTAATATGTGGTGCATTGTGCTTTCTCCAATAAAACCTAATGCTAAACTCGCAATAGTAATCCCCAATTGTGTAGCAGAAAGATAAGCATCTAAATTTTTAAGAATCCTTTCCGCTTGTTTTGCCGCTACACTTCCCTCCGCGGCTTTAATCTGAATTTGAGAATAACGAACTTTAACTATGGAAAATTCTGCTGCTACAAAGAAACCATTCAATAATACAAAAAACAAAGCAGCTAAAAGTTTGAGAAAACTATCGGGGTCCATTTATTTTACAAATTATACAAAATATTTGGTGCAAATATATAAAATTTATTTAATCTCCTACTTATTTTGAAACTATATCAAAATAACCCTGCTTATCCAAATGCCCTTTTCAACAAACTCTCCACCTTTGGCTCACTTCCCCTGAATGCCTTGTAAAGCTCCATAGGGTCTTTAGTTCCCCCACTAGAAAGCAAAATTTTATATTTTCCTGCTATTTTAGGATTAAAAATACCATTTTCCTTAAAGTACTGAAATGCATCTGCATCTAAAACCTCTGCCCATTTATAAGAATAATATCCAGCCGAATATCCTCCCTGAAAAATATGCGAGAAACTCGTGCTAATTGCCGTTTCTGGATTTTTAGGATATAGATTTGTCTTTTCCACAATACTATCTTCAAAGTTCTTAACATCAAATTTTTCATCTTTCAAATCAGTATGATAAGCCATATCTAACAGACCAAATCCCAACTGACGGAGAGTCTGATAACCTTCCATAAAATTTTTAGACTGAGCTAATTTCTCTATTTTCTCATCAGAAAGTACTTCTCCCGTTTGATAATGTTTAGCAAAAGATTTTAAAAACTCTGGTTCATAACAATAATTCTCCAAAAACTGCGATGGCAACTCTACAAAATCCCATTTTACAGATGTTCCTGAAAGATTCGGATATTGAGTATCAGCCAAAATCCCATGCAAGGCGTGACCAAATTCATGAAACAGCGTCGTAACTTCCTGAAATGTCAATAAACTTGGAATATCTCCCATTGGTTTTGTAAAATTACACACTACAGAGATATGCGGACGATGGTTTTCCCCATATTTTTTATACTGATTCCTAAAACTTGTCATCCATGCTCCTGCTCGTTTTCCCTTTCTTGGGTAATAATCTACATACAATAAAGCCTTATAATTTTTCTTATCTTCCGAGTTTTGCTCTAAAACTTTATACATTAAAACATCTTCATGATACTTTTGTACAACTTCTTGACTATGAATTTCCTCAAATTTCAAACCGAATAATCTTTCTGCCAAACCAAAAACAGCCTCTTGAACTTTATTTAATGAAAAATAAGGTTTTAACTCTTCATCATTAAGATTAAATTTTATTTTTCTCAATTTTTCTGTATAAAAAGCATGGTCGTAAGATTGCAAATCATCAACTCCATCTTCTTTCGCAAGATTTCTTAACTCTTCAATCTCCTTCTTTGCAAAAGGTCTTGCTTTTTCCAATAGTTCATTCAAAAAACCAAAAACATGTGTGGGAGTTTTTGCCATTCTCTCCTCTAGCACAAAAGAAGCAAAATCAGAATACCCTAATAAATGAGCTTTTTCTTGACGAAGTTTTATCAATTCTTTGATTATTTGTTGGTTATCAAACTCTCCATTATCAAACGCTTTTTTCCCATTAGCTAGAGCTATTTCTTTTCTCAAATCACGATTTTCTGCATAAATCATCAAAGGAATATAACTAGGATATTGCAAAGTAATAACATAACCTTCTACCCCTCTCTCCTTTGCTTCATTTTGGTATTGCAGCAAAACAGACTCAGGAATACCTTTTAACTCTTCCTTATCAATAATATGTTTAAAATATGCATTAGTTGCTGATAATACATTCTGTCCAAATTGGAGTGATTTTATTGACAAATCCATATTGATTCTCTCCAATTCTTTTTTATCTTCATTACTTAATAGTGCTCCATTTCTTACAAAATCCTTATAAGTTTTATCAAGTAATGTTTCTTGTTCTTCATTAATATTTAACTGATTTTTTGACTCATAAACTTGCTTAATTCTATTAAAAAGCTTTTCATTTTGAGAGATTTTAGATGAAAACTCTGTCAATAACGGAGAAATTTCCTGTGCTATTTTTTGAATTTCATCATTCGTTTCTGCGGAGTTTAGATTGAAAAAAATATTGGAAACTACATCTAACTGCTCTCCAGAATACGCCAACGCCTCAACAGTATTTTCAAATGTAGGATTTTCAGGATTTTCTGAAATTTGTTTAATCTCTTCTTCTGTCTTTTTTATCAACTCCCTAAAAGCAGGTAAATAATGCTCCTCTTTTATCTCTTGAAAAGGAGCCGACTGATATGCTGTATCAAATGGTTTTAATAATAGATTCATAATTTTTAATCTCTTTATTTTTTAGTATTTAATTATATCTTTTTCATTTCAAATTTTAAGAAAAGATAACTAAAGCTCTTTGCCCCTCAAAACTTCTAACTCATCTCTTAGTTTCGCAGCGGTAATGAAGTCTAAATTTTTCGCAGCTGCTTCCATAGCTTTTTGTTTTTCTTCAATGAGTTTTTCTAAATCTTCGCTACTCATTTCTATTTTTTCTTGGGCTACTTTTTTCAAAATCTCTTTTTGAGTATATTTTGCATCTGGAAAATCCTTACTCCTTCCTACAAGAGCTTCAGAGATTTTCTTATTAAGAGGTTTTGGTTTTAACCCTTTACTTTCATTGTATTGAATTTGTTTTTCCCTACGATATTTAGTTTCCGAAATTGTTGCCTCCATTGACTTTGTTATTTTATCAGCATAAAGAATTGCTTTACCATTAACATTTCTTGCTGCTCTTCCTACAGTTTGAATCATTGAACGACGAGAACGCAACATCCCCTCCTTATCTGCATCCAAAATAGCTACAAGAGAGACTTCTGGCAAATCTAATCCCTCTCGGAGGAGATTAACACCAATCAATACATCAAACAGCCCTAATCTCAAATCCTGCATAATCTGAATTCTTTCTAATGTCTCTACATCTGAATGAATATAACGACAACGGATCCCAAATTTCGTAAAGTATTTCGTAAGTTCTTCTGCCATTTTCTTCGTTAAGGTTGTTACCAAAACTCTTTCATCTTCCTCTACTCTCTTCTGAATTTCTTCCATTAAATCATCCATCTGATTTTCAGTAGGTCTTACTTCTATAATGGGATCTAAAAGCCCTGTGGGACGGATAATCTGCTCTATATACTCTCCGTTTGTTTTTTCAAGTTCATAATCGGCAGGAGTCGCAGAAACATAAATCACTTGATTCTGAATTTCTTCAAACTCATTAAACTTCAATGGTCTGTTATCTAACGCTGCAGGAAGTCTAAAACCATATTCTACCAAAGACTCTTTACGACTTCTATCACCGCCATACATGGCATGAATTTGAGGAATAGTTACATGACTTTCATCAATCACCATCAGATAATCTTTTGGGAAATAGTCTAAAAGACAGAAAGGTCTCGTACCTGGCTCTCTCTTGTCAAAATACCTTGAATAATTCTCAATACCAGAACAATACCCCAACTCTTTAATCATCTCTAAATCAAACTCCGTTCGCTCCCTTAATCTCTTCGCTTCAAAAGGCTTACCAATAGAATTAAAGAACTCCACTTGCTTCACCAAATCATCTTGAATATCCCGAACGGCCCCTTGTATGGTTTCTGGTGAAGAAACAAATAAATTGGCTGGATAAATATTAATTTCATCAAAATTAAATATAACGCTCCCTGAAATAGGGTCAAAACTCTGAATTTTTTCTATCTCATCACCAAAAAATTGAACACGAATCCCCGTATCTGCATACGCAGGGAAAATATCTATCACATCACCTTTTACGCGGAACTGCCCTCGTCCAAACTCATTCAACGCACGAGAATATAAAGCATTAACCAAAGAATGCAAGAGTTGAGTTCTAGAAACTTTACTACCAATTTTCACATGGATAAGCGAGTTATGAAATTCCGTAGGGTTACCAATCCCATAAATACACGAAACAGATGCCACAATCAGCACATCTCTTCGCCCTGATAACAAACTCGCCGTTGCCGAAAGTCTCAATTTTTCCACCTCATCGTTAATGCTCAAATCTTTCTCTATATAAGTCCCCGTAGTCGCTATATATGCCTCTGGCTGGTAATAATCATAATAGCTCACAAAATACTCCACTGCATTTTCTGGAAAAAACTCTTTAAACTCCATAAAAAGCTGAGCGGCGAGAGTCTTGTTGTGTGCAAGAACTAAAGTAGGTCTTTGGATTTTTTGAACTACATTGGCAATAGTAAAGGTCTTCCCCGAACCTGTAACTCCGAGAAGGGTCTGATATTTTTCACCATTTTCAATGCCTGAAACCAATTTTTCTATTGCCTGTGGTTGGTCACCCGTAGGTGCATATTCTGCCTGAAGGTTAAAATCCATGAGAAACTACTTTTGACAAAGATACTATTTCTATCTTAAATAAAGGTAAACTCTACAAACCCAAAAATCAAAAACAGCCCTTCAAATCACATGACTTTCTGCTTCTTTTTTCTCTCTTTATTCTTAAAAATTTATTCTTTTTTCAAAGATATAAAAAAAGCTCTATTCATAGGCTTTAGCAAAACTCTCTTGTGATTTCTAAAAATCTCTCGTGAGTTTTGAGAAATTCTCTCGTGAGTTTTCATAACTTCATCAGTATCTCTTTCAAGAATCTCCCTAAAGAATTTTTATAACCTCCCTCATCATTAAAAACATAACCACTTACAAACCTCTAATCTTATCAAATTTTAATATTAGAAAATCTCTGATAAGCTCTAAATTTTTCACTCAATGAACATTCACATTTCCCAAAAGTTTAAACCATATTTTTTCATTAAAAATAAAAAAACATTACTTTTGCCTTATGATTTTACAAGGAGAAAATTTAGTAAAAGAATACGGCCCTAAAAAAGTAGTCAAAGGTGTTTCCTTGGAAGTAAAGAAAGGAGAAATCGTAGGTCTCTTAGGGCCAAACGGAGCGGGTAAAACCACTACTTTTTACATGATAGTAGGATTAGTAAAACCCACCTCAGGACATATTACTTTGGACGGAAAAGATATTACCCAAGATGCAATGTATAAAAGGGCTCAAAAGGGTGTAGGATACTTAGCACAAGAGGCTTCTATATTCCGCAAACTATCCGTAGAAGATAATATTCTTGGAGTTTTACAAATGACAAAGAAGTCGCCCACAGAACAAAAAAGAAGACTGGAAGAATTGATAGAAGAATTTTCTCTGGGACATGTGAGAACCAATCGTGGAGATTTGCTATCAGGCGGAGAAAGAAGAAGAACAGAAATCGCGAGATGTCTTGCCACTGACCCAGACTTCATTCTTTTAGATGAACCTTTCGCAGGAGTAGACCCTATCGCGGTAGAAGATATTCAGAAAATCATTCGTTCGCTAGTGAAAAAAGATATAGGAGTTTTAATCACCGACCATAATGTTCAGCAGACTTTGGCCATTACCAATAAAACTTATATCATGTTTGAAGGAAAAATTTTAAAGGCAGGAGAGCCAGAAGAACTCGCGAACGACCCACAAGTAAGACAAGCATATCTCGGAGAGCATTTCCGTTTTGAAAAATATTAACACTATTTTCATTTCTAAATAAAATACCAGTAAAAATATTTACTGGTATCTTTTATGCTCTTGTTTCTTAGAAAATCTTTTGACAATTGGCATTACCAAAGCTTTATATTTTTCTACATCAAATAGCTGTGAATCTCGCAAAGCATTAACGGTTAGCCAAATACTAACA
>CAUTLL010000019.1:0-10155 GCA_963539275.1 uncultured Flavobacteriaceae bacterium | reverse complement strand
ATACCAAAATTATGGATTTTTACCAGTCGTAGAAAGACAGAGAGGAAATGTATTTTGGTATCGTTTTAGTGGTTTAACAGAGACATTAGCAGATGAATTAAAGGAAGATTCAGAAATAATTTCAGTTACTCCAGAGATTGAGGCTAAGGGAGATAATCGTATTGCTTACCATCTTAATATGAAGAAAACAGATGAGGAGCAACGCTATATTTACTCTGATTGAATTAATGAGCCTAATACTATTTTTCCTATTAATAAAGATTGGAATACAGATTGGTATGGTCCTATTAAAATTCCGAACAGAGGAGATGTGATAGATGTTAATATGGAAACTTTACCTATGTATAAAAATCTTATCAGAAAATATGAAGGAAATATTTTGGAGATTAAGGAAGGGAAAGTTTACATCAATGGAGAGGTTGCTGATAAGTATAAAGTAAAGTTAGACTATTATTATATGATAGGAGATAACCGAGATTCATCATTGGATTCTAGATTTTTTGGATTTGTTCCCGAGACACATATTGTAGGAAAACCAATGTTCACTTGGATGAGTGTAGAAGGATTATTTGCAGATAGCAATTCTTCTTATCAAGCAGAAGGTAAAAGAATCCGTTGGGATAGAATGTTTAAGCTTACGAATACAGGGGAGAAAAATAAAACTTCATATTGGTGGGTTGCAGTAATTGTTTTCGTTTTATTTTTTGGCTGGGATTATATCATGAAATTAACGAAAAAGAAAGAAGAAGAGTAAGAATAACGATAGCCAATGAATAATTTTCATTGGCTATATTTTATTTTTTTATACAATATGATACCACTTGCAGAAAAATTAAGACCAAAAAGTTTTGAGGAGGTAGTAGGGCAAGAACATCTTACAGGGAGCCAAGGAATCATCCGTAAGATGGTAGAAAATGATACATTAAACTCATTGATTTTTTTTGGTGCTCCTGGGACAGGAAAGACTACTTTAGCAGAGATTATAGCAGAAAAATCAGGGAGGAAATTTTTCAAACTTAATGCGATAAACTCTGGGGTGAAGGATGTCCGTGAGGTGATAGAGCAGGCAAGGCAGCAAAATCTCTTCATGGGGAAAAGTCCGATATTATTCATAGATGAAATTCATCGTTTCAATAAAAGTCAGCAAGATAGTTTGCTTCATGCGGTAGAAAAAGCGTGGATTATCCTGATAGGAGCGACTACGGAAAATCCCAGTTTTGAGGTGGTTTCTGCATTATTGTCTCGTTGCCAAGTTTATACTCTAAAATCTTTACCTTATGAGAGGTTAGAAGAACTTTTAGAGGTAGCATTAGCTAGATATAACTCTGATTTTAAGACTAATTTTGTCATTACAGAGAAAGAAGCCTTAATACAATATTCAGGTGGGGATGCACGGAAATTAATCAATTCTGTGGAGGTAGTACTGAACCAGTTTTTGAAGAAAAAATCAGGAGAGATTACCAATGAAAAAGTTCTTTCAGTATTGCAAGAAAATATGGCGATTTATGATAAAGATGGTGAGCAGCATTATGATATTATTTCGGCGTTTATCAAGTCCATCAGAGGCTCAGACCCAAATGCGGCGGTGTATTGGTTGGCTCGCATGCTGATTGGCGGAGAGGATATTAAGTTCATTGCTCGTAGAATGCTCATTTTAGCGGCAGAGGATATTGGTTTAGCCAATCCTAATGCTTTGACCATTGCCAACCAATGTTTTCAAGCAGTTAATGTGATAGGAAATCCAGAGGCGAGGATTATTTTAAGTGAATGTGCAGTATATTTGGCGGTTTCTCCAAAGAGCAATTCCACTTATGTGGCGATAAATGAAGCAATGAATTGGGTAAAAAAGACAGGGAATTTACCTGTTCCATTACATCTTCGCAATGCTCCTACGAAGCTGATGAAGGAGATGAATTATGGCAAAAATTATCAGTATGCTCATGATTATAAGGAGAATTTTGTGCCTCAAGAGTTCATGCCCGAGGGATTGGAGGGGGCTAAATTTTATCAGCCGAGCCAAAATACCACAGAGAATAAGATTTTAGAGGAACTTAAAAAGAAGTGGAAGAAATATTATTAAATAAAAATCTTTTGAAATAAGAAGTTCTGTTTTATAGATTAAAGAAAGAGGCTATCATTATAGTCTCTTATTTTTTACAAATCATTCAGCAAGTTTCACAAATGGATTAGCAATGCTTACAAATGGTATATCAAGCCTTACAAATCATTCAGCAAGTTTTACAAATAATGTATCAAGTCCTACAAATGATATATCAAGTCCTACAAATGGATTAGCAAGTTTGATATATCATTTGTAGAAGATGATTATTGAAATATTGGTGCGGAGATATGATTTATTTACTCTAAAAGATTTAACACAATGAAGGATAACTTAAATGTAGAATGATATAAACAGGTGATGAGAATGAAATATTCTTTTGTAAATAAAAACTGCCCGATATGTAAATATCGGACAGAAACTAATTGAAATAATAAATAAAAAAATAAAAAAAAACAAAAATTTATTTCTTCAAATCTGCTTTTACGATGATTTGCAGAGTAATTTCATTTTTAATAACACCGTTCTCTATCGGTGATTGGAATTCTACCCCGAAGATACTTCTGTCAATATCCGTTTGTTCAGTCGCAATACTCACTTGCTCCGCATCTATTTTTATATTAGCATTAAGGCTTATGGCTTTCGTAATGCCTTTTATAGTAAGATTTCCCTCCAATACGCTGTTATAGTCGCCTTGTTCAGAAGGAGTTACCTTACTGATTTCAAAAGTAGCCGTTGGGTATTTTTCTACATCAAAAAAATCTGCACTTTTCAGATGTTGGTCTAATTGTTTAGAGGCTTCTGGGTTGTTTACTAAATCTACATTGGCAAGAGAAGTCGTATTAGCGATGAACTTTCCTGAAACGATTTGGTTATCCTTAATGCCAATCTCTCCCTCCAAAAATTTCATCGTTCCGAAATGGCTTGTGCTTTCAGATTTAAAAATTTTATATCCTTTCCAATCAATGTTACTTAAATCTTTATTTAAGATGAAGACTTGAGCATCAGATACTTGTTCTATCTTTTGGGTATCTTGGCCCTGTGTCTCTTCTTTTTTACAAGAGATAGCCGTGCCTACCATTGCTAAGGCGATGAATGCCGTATAGAAATACTTTTTCATACTTATGCTTTCTTTACAAATTCTGATTTTAATCCCATTGAGCCGAAACCATCTATTTTACAATCAATATTATGGTCGCTATCGAAGTTTAGACGGATATTTTTTACTTTCGTTCCTGCTTTTACAGGTTTTGGTGCCCCTTTTACTGGCAAATCTTTGATGACTACTACAGTATCACCGTTTTGTAGTTCATTACCATTAGCATCAAAAATTTTATCGCTGTTATTAGCAGCTTCCTCAGCAGGGTCCCATTCATTAAAACATTGGGAACATGCTATTAGATTTCCGTTTTCGTAAGTATATTCGGAGTTACACGCAGGACAAAGAATAGTATCGCTCATAATTTTGTTATGTTTTTTTTAATTAGGTGGCAAAGATAAGGAAAAATAGAAATTTTGAAAAATTTAGTTTTGAATTAAATTTTATTTCCGTGATTAAAAAGTGTATTTTTGCAGTAAATTTGGAATAATGGAATTAATACATAGAAATCTCTTGATAGGGATACATGATGCGTTACAAGAAACTTTCTTTCAAGATAAAAAATATGCGGATAAGGTTTTAGAAAGATTACTGAAAGCTCACAAAAAATGGGGAAGTGCTGATAGGCAAGTAGTTTCAGAGATGTTTTATGATATTGTAAGGTGGAAAAAGCGTTTGGAATACTACATTGGTGAGGGAGCAAAACCTGGAAACATTTATAAGTTAATTTTAGCATATTTACTTTGGAGTGAGGCTAAGTACAAGAAGTTTGAAGAATTTGAAGGAATAAAAATAGCAGATATTTTAGGTAAGTTAAGAAAAGGAAGCGTTCCTACCAAGGCGATAGAGCATTCTATTCCAGATTGGTTAGCCGAAACTTTGAAAAAAGAACTTGGAGAAAAGTGGGAAAAGGAAATGAAAGCGATGAATGAACAAGCTCCCGTAGTGCTTAGAGCGAATACATTGAAAATATCAGCCCAA
Organism: uncultured Flavobacteriaceae bacterium; assembly: GCA_963539275.1. GTDB lineage: Bacteria > Bacteroidota > Bacteroidia > Flavobacteriales > Weeksellaceae > JABCPE02. The sequence goes on along the minus strand of CAUTLL010000019.1, from coordinate 6,016 downwards.
GAATTAGTAGAAAGTTTAGAAGAAGAAGGCGTCAAAGCTTTTACATTGAGAGAGTATCCTGATGCAGTACAATTGGAAGAAAAAAAGAATGTGTTTTTAACATCGGCATTTAAGCAAGGTTTTTTTGAGGTGCAAGATGCATCTTCCCAAAGGATAGGAAGTTTATTAGGAGTACAAGAAGGAATGAGGGTAGTAGATGCTTGTGCAGGTGCAGGAGGTAAAACTTTACATTTAGCTGCGATGATGAAGAATAAAGGACAGATTATAGCTTTAGATATTCATCAGTGGAAATTGGCAGAACTCAAACGCCGTGCTAAAAGAGCAGGAGCATTTAATATAGAAACTCGTTTGATAGAAGATTCTAAAACGATTAAAAGGCTTCACAATACAGCCGATAGACTTTTGATAGATGCACCTTGTTCGGGATTAGGAGTGTTAAAAAGAAATCCTGATAGCAAATGGAAAATAGATGAAAATTTTATCAATAGAATAAAAACTGAACAAGAATATATTTTGCAGAATTATGCCAAAATATTGAAAAAAGGTGGTCAAATGGTTTATGCAACATGTTCTATTTTACCATCAGAAAATGGAGAGCAGGTTCAGAAATTTTTATTAAATAATCCAGAATATCACTTGATGAGAGAAGAAAGTATTATGCCAAGTGAAGGTTATGATGGCTTCTACATGGCATTGATAGAGAAAAAATAAAAGTCGGTTTTAACCGACTTTTATTTTTAATATATTACTGGAAGAAATTAAATCTCTTCTTTTTTCTTGTTTTTAAGTAAGTCATAAGCTGCAAGAGAAGCAATGAATATTGTGGCAAATGGCCCAGAGAGAATTCCTAAAAGTAGAGCAAACATGAATCCTTTTAGATTATCTCCCCCAAAAATAAAAATAGCCAAAATTACCAATAAAGTTGATAATGAAGTATTGATTGTTCTTCCTAAAGTACTAGAGATAGAATCATTAAATAATTGTGTTATATTTCTATTTTTAGGCTCTTTAAGGTATTCTCTAATTCTGTCAAAGATAATCACAGTGTCATTGATACAATATCCTAAAACAGTGAGGATAGCAGCAATGAAGTCTTGATTAATTTCCATATTGAAAGGCATTACATTATAAAATAGAGAGTAGGCTCCTAATACTAAAATAGTACTAAATGCTAGCCCTAATGTAGCACCTAAAGAGAATTGCCATTTTCTAAATCTAACCAGTATGTAGGCGAAAATCCCTAAAAGAGAAGCTGTTACAGCTAAAGCTCCTCCTGTTTTAATATCATCAGCTACGGTAGGCCCTACTTTGGTTGATGAAATGATTCCTAATGGATTTTGGTCTGTAGTTTTGAAATCTTCTAGTGAAATTCCATCTGGGAGATAAGATTTTAACCCAAAATATAATTTTTGCTCAATTTCTTGGTCAGCAATTAAAGATTCATCATCAATTTTATAATCAGTAGTGATTTTTAATTGGCGGTCATTCCCAAAAGTTTTAATGTCAATAGAACTACTTTCGCCGTCATTATTTTTAAAAACTTGAGAAAGACTTTCTTTGATTTGTTCTGGGTCTACGGATTTATTAAATTTCACTACAAAACTTCTTCCACCTGTGAAATCAATACCATATTTGAAGCCATTCGTAAAGATAGAACCGATGGAAATCACAACTAATGTAAGGGAAACAATGTAAGCGATTTTTCTTTTTCCTACAAAATCCATCCAAGTATTTCTGAACAAATTTTTAGTTAAAGGAGTCCATACGGATAGAGATTTGCCTTTTTCTAATCGGTGAAAAATCATCACTCTTGACATCAATACAGATGTGAAGAAAGTCATAATAAGACCTATGAGCAGGGTTACTGCAAAACCTTGTATAGGACCTGTTCCGAATATATACAATACTACAGCGGTAAGTATAGAGGTCAGTTGTCCATCTATAATAGCGGAAAGAGCATCGTTAAATCCATCAGCATACGCTTGTTTGATGTTTTTTCCTGCAAAAAGTTGTTCTTTGGTGCGTTCATAAATAATCACATTAGCATCTACCGCCATTGCCATTGTTAGAACAATCCCTGCAATCCCTGGTAAAGTAAGTGTAGCATCCATAGAGTCCATAATTCCGAATAGGAAGAATAGATTGAAAATCATACCTATTACTGCATAAATACCAGCTCTGCCATAATAAACAATAATGTAAGCAATGATGATAATAAACGCAGTTACGAATGACCAAAGTCCTGCCTGGATAGATTCTTCTCCAAGCGATGGTCCTACCACATCAGCCTGAACGATTTTAGCACTTGCAGGGAGTTTTCCTGTTCCTAAAACATTAACTAAATCAGTTGCTTCCTCTTCTGTGAAGTTTCCAGAGATTTGAGAACGCCCATTAGGAATAGGTTCATTTACATTAGGAGCGGTATAAACACGGTTGTCCAATGTCACAGCGATAGGTTTTCCTACATTTTTTTCTGTGAGAGATTTCCATTCCTTAGTTCCATTAGCATCCATTTGCATATCCACAACTATTCTTCTATGCTGGTCGTAATCTACCTTGGCAGATTCTACTGTTCCATCAATTGGAGCTTTTTTATTAATATTACTTTTAATAGCATAAAGAGATAGATATTCAGGGTTGTGGGATTCTGGTTTATAAGCCCACATAAATTCTGTATATTTCAGATTAGCAGGTCTGCCATCATGAGCGATTTTGCTTCCTAAAATTTTATTCACTATAGCAGTATCAGATAGTTTAATATTTGCAATAGCACTACTATAAGATAGTTTGTCTAAATTTAAGACATTAAAAAAGTTTAAGTTTTTATTAACCCCAATAGAATCACCTTTAATGGATATCGTAGATGAAAGTTGTTCCAAATATGGGGCAATTTCGTTGATTTGTTGAACTTCCCAGAATTGTAATTTAGCAGAAGTTTGTAGAAGTTGTTTTACTCGGTCAATATCTTTAATACCAGGCATTTCTACTAAAATTCTTCCTGTTCCAGGAACCTGCTGAACATTGGGCTGAGTTACCCCCATTTTATCAATACGAGTCCTGATTACTTCATAAGCGGAAGAAATACTTTCGCTGATTTTTTTTGTAATTATGTTTTTTACATCTTGGTCAGAAGTATTAAATTTAATTTCTTGGCTTAAATTTTGGGTGCCAAAAACCTCGGAGCTGGATAGTTTTAGATTTGCCCCTTTTTCTCTATTTACAATATCAAATTGAGTGAAAAAATCTTCAATATAGGTTTTTGTAGAGTTTTTTTGAGCCTTGTCAGTTCTCTCCAAAGCTTCGATTAAAATAGGATTGGTAGAATAATTTGTGAGATTATTAACTAAATCTCTTTGATTAATTTCTAAAAGCACATTGATGCCCCCTCTTAGGTCAAGGCCTAGTTTCATTTCTCGCCTTTTTGCATCGGCATAGGAGAGTTTAGTAAATCCTAGATTGAGTGTGTCTTTACCTAATCGGTCTAATTCTTTTAAATATTTTTCTTGGTTATTTCCTGCGATGGCCTTTGCTTCTGATTCTACTTTATAGGTATACCAAGTAGGCAAAAGTTCATTTGCACAAATTAATCCAAGAGCAATGGCAATAATCGTAATGAGTCCTTTTCCTTGCATTTCGTTGTTTTAATAAAATTAAATTAGTGGCAAATATAATTATTTTATCATGAATGTGAAATAAAAAATCTTTGATACTCAGTAAGCACCAAAGATTTTAAATTAAAATGATAAAGAAGAAATTATAGTTTCATTATTTTTCTTATGATAGGATGATTCTTACCGTCATCTGTTTTTATATGAATGATATAAATCCCTTTAGGATAATTATTAAAATTGATACTATGAAAAGATTTATTAGGTTGTTCTGATTTTAATAATCGTCCAGAAATATCATATACGGAAACATTTTCTATATTATGTTGCAAATCTAGATTGACTACAGTTTCTAAATCTGTTAATTGAGTAGGATATACAAGAAATTTAGAGTTAGCTTGTTTAATAATCTCACTTTCAGGAATTATTTTATCATATCCTGTAGCGATGATAGAGTATTTCTGATTATCGGCAATATTACTATCATTATTTACTAAATTACCTTTGTGAGAAATTTCTATTTTATAGATTCCAGAAGAAGGTTTATCGATAAGTACTTGTTCTACATTATCTACGAGATTGTCTCCTTTTGTAGCAGCAGCTAAAGGGTTATTAATATCCAATTTCCAAGGGTAAAATATCTCATTAGTTGAGATATTAGTAATTCTCAAATCAAGGTCATTCACTAATTTGGAGGTTCTATTATTGTAGTTATCAGTAGAGTTATTTTGAATATTTTTGAAAGATGGATCTATCCAAGAAATACTAACTTTTAGAGGTTCAGAACCATTAGATTCTAAATAGATTTTATCTATTGATTTATTGGCTAAAACTTTGTCTTCAAAGATAATTTTGTTATTATTTTTAGCTACTAGTAATTCTGCTCCTTTTTTAGCATCTGCAAACCCCCAACCGAACCAAGCATCTGGACCAGGAAAATTACCTGCTTCTTGAGCAGAATGAATAAGTAGATTTTTGGCAGATGCAGCATTGAGAGATTGGTTATTAAATAATGATTTGTAAATTTCTAACCATAAAGCAATAATTCCTGTAACCTGTGGAGCTGAAAAAGATGTGCCATTATAATCAAGCCAATTATTACTTCCTGTAGGTATTGTAAATGCAGCTAAAACTCCACTCCCTACACTCGCGATATCAGGTTTTATAGCTCCATCATCACGAGGTCCTGCACTGCTATAACTTGCTTTTACCACATCAGAAGCTTGAGAGTACCTTTGGTTATTAGTTGTTATTTTTTCGGTAGCACCTACGGTAATGATGTTTTTTGCTACTGCACCTTTTGGAATACAATCATATCCTTTTGAGCAGTTGTTTTCAGGAATTTTATCATTAGGAGAAAATTTTGATTTACCATTATTGTAGTACTTTTCTTTTGTATTATCAGAGCCGTCACCGAAGGAATTTCCTGCGGCTTTTACAATAATCATATGAGGATTGTTAAAAACAATATCATCATAAGCTTGATCATCAGTATAATAAGTTCCATTTAGGTCATTACTTTTCTTTGTAATAGGATTGTATTCTCCATTCCAAATACAAATATCTTCGCATTTCCATCCAACATCATATCCGTAAGAGTGATTTGATAGATAAGCAGAAGATGATAATAGCTTTTGCAAGACACTTTTTGGATAGCCTTCTCCTTTTAGAGTAGATTCTCCAAAAAAATATGAATCAAAAGTGGTCTGAGAAGCCATACCCTTAGGATTTTCTAAGTTAGTTGCTCTATTTTCTCCACCAATTACACTTGTTACTCCCGTAGCATGAAAGTTATAAGGTATATCATCTTGCTCCTTATTGGTGACTCTTGTGCTATTAGCTCCTCCGAAAGCTTGGTGTTTTTCATATACGCGACCACCATCGAAGACGGATATATGGATGCCTTTGCCGTTGAAACTTTCATTAAGACCTGTTATAGTCCCATTATTGATAGCATCTACATTTGTATTTTTGATTTGGTCGGTATCAAAGGAAGACAAAAAATAGGGTTGCCCTCGGAAAAAACTTCCAACTTTATTTCTTTTTGAAATTAAATCTTTTTGAAATTTATTTAGATCTTTTTGGGAAGAATTTGTACTATTGCTCTGAAGAGAAGCGTTGTTATAAATGTATAAATCATATTGAGCCTGTGTTTCATTTTTTTGTTTTCCAGCTTTTGGTTAAGTTGGTTATTAGGTGTTTGTTGTGCAGAAACTAAATTCCCCAAACTAATTATAGCAAGTAATATAGATTTTTTCATAAAATACTATTTTTGTAAATAATTTGCGAATATATAAAAGAATTTTAATATTAAATGAGGATTTATTATATGAATTTTAACAATATATAAATTGTTTTAATTAAAATAAAAAAACCTTTGAAATTTCAAAGGTTTTTTAGATTAACAA
>CAUTLL010000018.1:0-10585 GCA_963539275.1 uncultured Flavobacteriaceae bacterium | reverse complement strand
ATTAACCTCCTTAACTGTAAAATCAGAAAGTAATGGAAAGATAGCCGTTCCTGCAAAAATGTTCCAAGATATTATCAAATCTTTTGGAGATCAACCTTTGACCTTCGTAGTGAAATTAAATGAAAACCAAGATGGTGGTCTTTTAGAGATTTTAGATGAAAAAGACAACTATTTCATCGCATTAGACAACGCCGAAGATTACCCAGAATTGATGGAATTTAATTCTTCTCAAAAAGTTACTATCCCTTCTGGAATTTTAGCAGAAGCTTTAAGTAGCACTCTTTTTGCAACAAGTAGTGATACTTTGCGTCCTGTAATGACGGGGGTTTTCTTCCAAATCAATGAAACAGGAACTAATTTTGTAGCGACTGACTCTCACAGATTAGTCGTATATAATAGGACTGATGTTACTCATTCCAAACCATTGGAGTTTATTATGCCTAAAAGACCCTTGAGTATTTTCAAGAATATTCTAGCAAACACCAATGATGATGTAAATATAGAACTCAATGAGAATATGGCTAAATTTACTTTTAGTAACCATATTTGGATTTGCAGATTGATTGACGGAAGATACCCTAACTATACAGCTGTAGTTCCTAAAGAAAATCCGAATGTTTTAACGATTAATAGAAATCTTCTTTTAAGTTCTATTCGTAGAGCATCTATCTTCTCTAACAAGTCAACAAACCAAGTAAGATTTAAGCTCTCTGGCAATATTCTTCATCTTCACGCAGAAGATACAGAATACGCAAACAAGGCAGAAATGCAAATTCCTTGCGAATATCAGGGAGAGGATATTAACATTGGGTTCAGTTCTAAATTTATAACTGAAATGATTGCAAATCTAAATTCTGACGATCTCATCATCAGAATGTCTCAACCCAACCGACCTGGCATTATAGAACCTGCTGATGGCCTAGAAGAAAACGAACATATTTTCATGTTATCTATGCCTGTAATAGGACTATAAGATATATAACAAAAATACAAACCACACGAGATGTAGAGCCTTTACTTTGCATCTCATTTATTTAATTTCAATTCAATGAAAATTTCAAATAATTGGCTTAAAGATTATATTAAAACAGATTTAACTACTGAAAAAATAGGTGCTTACCTTACAGATATCGGCCTAGAAGTAGAAGGTATTACTCCATATGAAAATATAAAAGGTAGTTTAGAAGGAATCATTATAGGCAAAGTTTTGACATGTGAAAAACACCCTAATGCAGACAAACTTAGCAAAACGACCGTAGATATTGGTAATAACACTATATTAAATATCGTCTGTGGGGCACCTAATGTTGAGGCAGGGCAAATCGTAGCGGTAGCGACTATTGGAACTACTCTATATGATAAAACAGGAAATTCTTTTACTATTAATAAAACTAAAATCCGAGGAGAATCCTCTGAGGGTATGCTCTGTGCAGAAGATGAAATAGGCTTAGGTGAAGGACATGATGGTATTATGATTTTAGATGAAAGCTATGAAACTGGAAAACCATTAGCCGATTATTATCATATAGAAAAAGATGACATCTATGAAATAGGGCTAACACCCAATAGAACCGATGCAATTTCTCATTACGGTGTAGCAAGAGATTTACATGCGTTTTTATCTTGTAATGCGATTTCTTCAGAATTTAATAACATTGAAAATGCAAATATAACCTCAGAGGGGAGGCATAATTTTTCCATAGAGATAGAAAACAACGAACTCTGCCCAAAATACATCGGAGCTATCATAAAAAACATTAATGTATCTGAATCTCCTGAATGGCTTAAAAATAGACTAAAAGCGATTGGCCTAACCCCTATAAACAATGTAGTAGATATTACCAACTATATACTTCACGCATACGGACAGCCACTCCACGCCTTTGATGTTGATAAAATTACAGGAAATAAAATTGTTGTCGGAAATGTATCTCCTGGTACGAAATTTACCGCACTGGATAATATAGAAAGAACTCTAAACGGAGAAGAAATTATTATTAAAGATGGAGAAGGTAATCCACTGTGCATTGCAGGAGTTTTGGGCGGAGCAGAGAGTGGCATTTCAGAAACTACAAAAACAATTTTCTTAGAAAGTGCTTATTTTGATCCTGTTACCGTTCGTAAGGGTGCAAAATTTCATGGTCTAAACACAGATGCTTCTTTTCGTTTTGAAAGAGGAGTAGATCCTCATAATACCAAAACAACTATTTCTTTGGCGATACAAATGCTACAAGAAATCGCAGGAGGAACATTAGTGGGCGAAATTTTGGAACATTATCCAGAAAAAATAGAACCTCATTATATCGTTTTTAGATACTCTAAATTAGACCAAATTTTAGGAGTTAAAATTCATAGAGAAAAAGTAAAAGAAATTCTAAAATCCTTGGAAATAGAAATTTTAAACGAAATCACAGATGGGTTAGAACTCTCCGTGCCAAATTATAAAGCAGATGTTACTAGAGAAATTGATGTCATAGAAGAAGTCTTAAGAATTTATGGATACAACAGAATAGAAGCTCCTCAGAAAATCTCCTTCACTCCTGTAAAATTAAGTTTTGAGGATCAAGATTCATTAGAAAATCAATGGGCAAGAGCTTTACAAGCAAATGGATTCTATGAGGTAATGAACAATTCTCTAACCTCAGTAAAAGATGAAACCTACGCCGTAAAACTCCTAAATCCTTTAAGTAATGATTTAGCTTTTATGAGAACATCCTTATTAGAGGGACTTTTAAGTAATGCTATATACAACATTAACAGAAAAAATACAGATATAAAATTCTTTGAATTAGGAAAAATTTACCATAAAAAACATGTCTACGAAGAAAGAAAACAATTGGCAGTTTTAATTTCTGGAAGAAAATTCAAAGAAAATTGGTTAGTACCTAAATCCACTTCTAATTTTTATGATTTAAAAGCATATGTTCAAATATTATTATCAAAATTAGAACTCAACCTTTCAGAAAAAGCTTTATCTGACAATCGCTTTTCTGATGCTATAGAAATCCATTGTGAAGGAAAAACTATCGCAAGATTAGGAAAAGTCGAGTCTAAACTTCTCAAAGAATTTAATATAGAACAAGAAGCCTTCTACGCAGAGATAGAAATAGAAAATTGTCAACAAATTCGTGAAAAAGAAAATTTGAGATTCAAAGATATTCCTAAATTTAATAAGAATCGAAGAGATTTAGCTTTATTAGTAGACAAAACTATCACTTATGCCAATCTATACGAAATAGCAAAGAAAAATCCTTCTCCATTCTTAAAATCCATCAATCTTTTTGATGTTTATGAAGGGAAAAACTTACCTGAAAGCAAAAAGTCTTACGCAATGAGTTTTGAACTTCTCAATGAAGAAAAAACATTAGAAGAAAAGGAGATAAATCAAGTTATGGAAAGCTTAGTATTTGCTTTCAAAAAAGAACTTAATGCAGAACTTCGTTCATAAAATCATAAATCAACCACAAAAGATTTATCAAGAATTTATCTTTTGTGGTTTTAATCTCTTTATAAAATGAAAAAACTATTCTTTAGCTTGTTTCTAATCATATTAAGTAGTTGCTCTACTAATCCAACTCGAATGATTTCTGTTAAAAATACATCATTGACTAATACTCACTGGGTATTAGATGATAATAGTATTGCCATGACCAACCATGAAATTACCCTATTCATAGAACATGATAAGGTTTCGGGAAATGCAAGTTGTAACAACTATTTTGGAACGCTTAGAACGGATATTTCTGGAAATTTCAAGGTTCAAAATATAGGAGCAACAAGACAAAATTGCCATAAAATAAACACTGAACACTATTTTTTCAATCTCCTTGAAAAAGCAAATAAATATCACTCCACATCTCAAAATTTAGAATTATATCAAGATAATATTTTATTATTAAGGTTTAGAAAAAAATAATATCAATACATTGATATAAAATTATTTTCATTTTCATTTTGTTATTTTAGAAAAAAAAATTAATTTTGCAAACCGATTTATGGATAAGTATAAAGACTATAATATAAGTTTTTCAGGACTTAAGAATGGAAAACATCATTTTGAGTTTATTATTTATCAGAAGTTCTTTGATTTGTTTGAGGCTGAAAAGGAATTCACTAATGCTAATTTAGTAAGCCATGTTATCCTTGAGAAACATTCTACTTTTTTAGATTTTGAAGTTTCTGTATCAGGAAATATTGATTTGATTTGTGATATTAGCAATAAAAATTTTTCATATAATATTGAGCATAAAATTAATTTTTTAGTTAAATTCGGAGAAGAATACGATAACAATAACGAGGAGATTATAACAATTCCTCACCATTATCAAGAATTTAACATAGCACAAGTTATTTACGAAGCTGTAATGCTTTCTATACCTATGAAAAAACTATCACCTGAAATTTCAGAAAACAATGAATACCAAATACTTATTGATAAACACAGTCATAAAACTGAAAAAGAAAAGGATGAAATTGATGAAATAGACCCTAGATGGGCAGCATTAAATAAATTAAAAAAATAAAGTTTATTAAATAAAAACAACCGAGTAACAAAAGAACATTACTCATCTTAATTAACTAAAAAATTATTAGAAATGGCACATCCTAAAAGAAGACAGTCATCTACAAGAAGAGATAAAAGAAGAACTCACTACAAAGCTGTAGTTCCTCAATTAGCAAAAGATACTACAACTGGCGAATTACATCTTTACCACAGAGCTCACTGGCATGAAGGAAAGCTTTATTATAGAGGTAAAGTAGTTCTAGAAAAAGAAGTAGAATCTACAGCAGAATAATTAAAAGATTTTTTAGACGAAAATCTTATAGTTATCGTAATAGACATAGAAACCATCTTTTGAAAAAGAGCATGGTTTTTTGTGTTGATAGTTTAATTTTTTTATAATTATTTTTTATATTATGGATATTAAAGATTTACAAAATCTTATCAAATTCGTTTCTAAAGCTGATGTAGCAGGAGTAAAATACAAAACTAAAGATTTTGAAATAAATATTACTAACCACACTTTTGGAACTGTAGTTACCACTCCTCAAACTCAACAAGTATTCCAAGCTCCAACCGTAGTTCCCACAGTTTCTCAAACAACAGAAACTCCTGTGACTAATAGCGAAACAACTGATGATAGCAAATACATAACAATCAAATCTCCTATTATAGGGACTTTCTACAGAAAGCCTTCTCCTGATAAAGAGCCTTTCGTAAATGTAGGAAGTGAAATATCAATAGGCTCTGTAGTCTGCGTAGTTGAAGCTATGAAGTTATTTAACCAAATAGAGTCAGAAGTAAACGGAAAAATCGTAAAAATATTAGTAGATGATGCCTCTCCAGTGGAGTACGATCAACCATTATTCCTTGTTGATCCATCATAAAATTCAATAGCTTTTTACAATTTGTGAAGTTTATATCTCAAGTTGTAACTGACCAATTTATTTCCATTAACTCATTAAAACCATGTTTAAGAAAATATTAATCGCCAATAGAGGAGAGATTGCAATGAGAATTCTCAGAACTTGTAAAGAAATGGGAATCAAAACTGTAGCAGTCTATTCTACTGCAGACAAAGATAGTCTTCATGTAAGATTTGCAGACGAAGCAGTGTGCATCGGCCCTCCGGCAAGTAAAGATTCTTATCTCAATATACCTAATATTATTTCTGCAGCAGAGATTACAAATGCTGATGCCATTCACCCAGGATATGGATTTTTAGCAGAAAATGCTAATTTTTCAAGAATTTGTCAAAAAAACGGCATTAAATTTATCGGAGCTACCCCTGAGCAAATTGAACGAATGGGAGACAAAGCAACAGCCAAAGCAACGATGAAAGAAGCAGGAATACCATGCGTACCAGGCTCTGATGGACTTTTAGAATCATTGGAACAAGCAGAAAAAATCGCTGATGAAATAGGCTATCCTGTAATGATAAAAGCTACTGCTGGTGGTGGTGGTAAAGGAATGAGAGCAATTTGGAGTTTAGAAGAACTTAGAGAAAACTGGGACTCTACTATTCAGGAAGCTTTGGCTGCATTTGGAAATGGAGGAATGTATATGGAAAAGCTCATAGAAGAACCTAGACATATCGAGTTTCAGATTGCAGGAGACAAATTTGGAAAAGCTTGTCATCTATCCGAGAGAGACTGCTCTATCCAAAGAAGAAATCAAAAATTGATAGAAGAAACCCCATCTCCGTTCATGACGGAAGAACTTCGTGAGAAGATGGGAGACGCAGCTGTAAAAGCCGCTGAATATATAGGCTATGAAGGTGTCGGAACCATAGAATTCTTGGTAGATAAACACAAAAATTTCTACTTTATGGAGATGAATACTCGTATCCAAGTAGAACATCCTATTACTGAACAGGTTATAGATTATGATTTAATCAGAGAGCAAATTTTATTAGCAGCTGGAGAAAGAATTTCAGGGAAGAATTATTATCCTAAATTATATTCTATAGAATGTAGAATCAATGCGGAAAATCCTTATGCAGAATTCCGACCAGCTCCTGGAAAAATCACTCAACTCAACATCCCTGGTGGACACGGTGTGAGAGTAGATACTCATGTTTATGCAGGATATAGTATTCCACCAAATTATGATTCTATGATTGCAAAACTCATCATCACAGCTCAGTCGAGAAAAGAGGCTATTGCTAAGATGAAAAGAGCATTAGATGAGTTCTACATAGAAGGGGTAAAAACTACTATCCCATTCCATAGACAGCTCATGGATAATGCCGATTTCCTTGCGGGGAATTATACTACCAAATTCATGGAAAGTTTTGTAATGGATGAAAGTTATGAACATATCTAAAAAAACAAAAAGCTATTCTAAAACAGAATAGCTTTTATTTTTACTCTAAATTATTTCTTCACAAAAAAGTATCCCAATCCTAAAAAGAAGAACTCAATAATGAAATAAGAAAAACCATTAGGAGTAATTACACTCCCTACAATCACAAGTACTATCCCAAAAATAGCAAACACCAGCATGAAATACTTCAAAAGTTTATTCCCTTTAAATTTATTCTTGGAGATTAACTTAAATAACCCTAAAAACAATGCCAAATTAACCAAATAAATAAAAAGAATAGGCAGTGCCGATATATCATATTGTCTCTCCACGAAGAAAGGAAGCATATTTGTCATGCTGTAAATCACTATATAAAATAATATCATCACAAACGCTAAAAATATACTATTAATAGGTAGTTGAGTTTTAGGATTTATCTTGCCTAAATTCAAAAACTTTTTAGATTTTTCCAAGTGATAAAACTGATAAGGCACTCGGCTACTCGCTAAAAACAGCCCATTACTCGTCCCCAATACCGAAATAATAATAAACAACTGTATCAAAATCTCCCCTATCTTTCCTCCAGTTCTATGAGCAAATTCTATAATATAAGTATCTCTTAATGTACTAATTTCTCTCACACTTATCTTAGAAACAATCCCTAAATAATAAAAAACATACACCACTAAAACTACTACCGAACCAATCACCAAAGCCCTTGGCAAGTTCTTCTGTGAGTTCTTAACCTCTCCTGAAAGCTGTAACCCCGTATACCAGCCATCCATAGAAAAAGAGATGGGAATGAAACTCCCAGCCACTAAAAACCAAAACGGCACCTGCTCCGAAAGGTTCTCCGTGACACTCGCTTCCGTATGATGAAGCTCAGAATGTCCGCTAATGATACTCACAATCCCCAGAGATGAAATTAAAATTAAGGGTAAAAGCTTCAAAACAGTAGTAGTCTGCTGAAATATCCCACTTGATTTCGGACTGAAGATATTTAACCCTAAAAACAAAAAGCTATTCAAAATACCGATAGAGCAATAATGTAAAAAATTCGGCTCAAAGCCTACAAACATTGCTAAAAAATGGGAAATGTAAATCCCTGAAACAGTCAAAAGTACTGCTGTAAGCAATGGGAAAAACATACTGAAATAAACCCAACCGACATACGCCCCTACTCTCTTCCCAAAACGATGCTCTACATAACCTAAAATACCACTATTACCAGGTAAAAGCTCTGCATAATTTGCCATAGAAATCGCTGCGAAAACCACCCCTATTCCTACAATTAAAAAGCCTAATAACCCTGCATAAACATTGCCATCGGTCGCTATCAGAACATCATCTACCTTAAAAAATATCCCAGAACCAATGACCTGTCCTATTACCATAGAGATAGCCATAAACAGCCCATACTTAGCCTCTAATTTCTGATTTTCTTTCATCGATTTTATTTTTTGTAGCGAAGATAAAAAAGTTAAATCAAATTCAATAAATCATTTTTATTTTCTCTTAAACCTCATCAAAACAAACTCTTAGCTTTTCTATAGAAAGTTAACAAATCATAAAGAAAATAAATCTGAACATTACAATCATTCACCCGATTATTCCCCCAATAAGATTGCAAAATTTTTCTTATGGCAATTATTTTTATTATTCTTATCATAAAGCTTTATAATTTCAATATATTTTCGGGTTAAAGTATGATTTATTTTATTAGTTTTGTGAAAAAATTATCTGGCTATCATGTCTTCAGAAGAAAAACTTAGTGGCTTAATCATTACCTATAATGAAAAGAAAAACATTGCAGAAATTTTAGAATGTTTTGATTTTTGTGATGAAATCATCATTGTAGATTCTTTTAGCACCGATAAAACCTTAGAAATCGCCAAAAATCTTCCCAAAGTTAAAATCATCCAGCACCCTTTTCATAATTTTACTGAGCAAAGAAACATCGCTCTGGAACATGCTAAAAATGATTGGGTTTTATTTTTAGATGGAGATGAGAGAATTACCCCTGCACTAAAAAATGAAATTATAGAAATACTACATTCCAAGTACCCCAAAGATGCATATTATTTTTATAGAAAATTCTTTTTTGAAGGGCGAGAAATTCATTTTTCGGGAACACAGAATGATAAGAATTTTAGACTTTTCAGAAAATCTAAGACAAAATATGTAACAGATAAAAAAGTTCATGAAACACTTGACATCACAGAAAACATTGGCATTCTAAAAAACAAATTACTTCATTATTCCGTTTCAGATATAACATCCTACCGAAGAAAGATGATACATTATGGTCAGCTCAAAGGTCAGGAACTCTTTGTCAAAGGAAAAAGGTATAGTTTTTTCACCCAGTGGGGTAAAACACTCTTCAAGTTCTTCAAATCTTATGTTCTTCAATTAGGTTTTTTAGATGGAAAAGATGGTTTTTCCCTATGCAAATTGCAAACACTAAGCGTGTATGAAACTTATCAATCATTAAAAAACGAAGAAAAAAAACAAACTACTAAACTAAAACTATGAAAATAAGTGTTATTAGTTTTGATTTTTGGGGATATGATGCCCATATTGTAGATACTTTGAAAGTAAAAGGAATAGATGCCCATCATATCAGGATAGGGAGTGTTTCTCACAACAATTTCAGAGAAAGGGCAATCAATTGTTTTTCCAAAATATTTTTGAATAAAAATCTAAAACATCAGAAACGACAAAATTTTGTGATAGAGCAACTGGATAAATTAGGACATCAAGACCAGATTCTTATCTTAAACCCTGATGCCTTTGAGCATTCTACATTAGAACATATGAAAAACTGTACTAATCGGCTCGTTACATTTTTATATGATAATCTAGACCGACATCCTGTACAGGATAAATTGCATTTCTTTGATAAAATTTTTTCTTTTGATGACCAAGATGTTCAAGACTATGGATTTGAAAAACTAACGAACTATAATTACTTACCTTTCTTACCAAAAGAACAACAAAATCCTCATGTAGATGCTCTATACATCACATCTTACGATAAAAAAAGAATCGAACAATTGAAGGTCCTTTCACAGAAATTCCAAAGGCTTAATTTGAGTTTTGACTTACATGTTATCGGAAAAAAGAGCTGGAAACATCAAATCATAAAGCCTTTCACAGAAAATAAAATTATTTTTAGCAAAAAGAAAATCTGTCATAAAAATCTACCACAATATTATAAAAACACTAAAGTCATTTTAGATTTAATGAGAAAAAATCAATATGGATTAAGTTTCCGTATATTTGAAGCAATGGCATTGAAAAAAAAAATAATTACAGACAATGAAAAAATAAAAAATTACGACTTCTACAATTCTAATAATATTTTGGTCTTAAACAAAGATTTTAGTAATATTACAAAAGATTTTTTTGAAACGCCTTATCAGCCACTTCCTGAGAAAATTTATGAAAAATACACTCTTGAAAAATGGGTAGAACGAGTTTTTAATTTAAAATAAGATTTATGGGAATTTGGAGAGAACTTGAATATAGTTTAAGAAGGATTAAAAGAATTAGAAAACTTGAGCAAAAATATCAAAATGTAGAAGTCATCAATGATTCCTACAAAGATGAAAAAATATCTTTTCCATACTACGAAAATCCTTTAGTAAGTATCATTATTCCATATTTTAACCAAGAAATTTACACTTGGAATTGCCTTTATTCTATTTATAAAAATATTCCTAAAACTAGTTTTGAGATTGTTTTAGTCAATGATAAAAGCACTGAAAATCTTGATTTTTC
>CAUTLL010000017.1:0-10899 GCA_963539275.1 uncultured Flavobacteriaceae bacterium | reverse complement strand
ATGACTATGATAATTACCAAGATGCCCTAAATGACTATGCCTATACTAGCTATAAAGCAGGGTCTAAAATCGTGGGATATGAGGATAAGCTGAAAGAATTGAAACAATTTTTTGCAAAAAACCGCAAAAGCACTGCTCCTAAAGAAGACAAACAAGCATAAAACCTTGCTGGACATCTGGCAAATGATGATTTTCATACTCTGAATGATGAAAACCATGATCCGGAGGTTGATTTTACTCATAAATATGACCTCCGAGGTCATCCAAAGGAGCTTTTTAATCATATTTATCACTAAAATGATCATATGAACCACCTTTTTGATGGTAATTATCATCTTTTAGGTCATACGAAGGAGCTGAATCATACTCCAAATGATGAAAAACATATTCCGAAGCATGAAAATCATCATCTGAACCATGCCAAGCATACTTGGAAAGATAAAAAATATCTTTATGATAATATTAACCAACCTACTAAACATAAAAAGAAGTATAAAATAATTAATTTAATCTTAATATACAATGAAACAGATTGTAAAATGGGTGATGATGCTCACCCTATCCGTAGCGGTAACCAACTGCTCAAGAGAGGAAGCGCAAAAAGCTATTAATGGTATCAATGGGAAAGATGGGACAGCCATTCTATCCGGAAACTCTACTCCTGCACTTAATGTAGGAAATATAGGTGACTACTATTTTGACCAATCTTCTTATAAACTCTATGGTCCTAAAAAAGCTGATGGATGGGGTATTCCTGTAATCCTAAAAGGAGCTGATGGGGAAAAAGGTAATGATGGAGCAAAAGGGGAAAAGGGTGAAAAAGGAGAGAAAGGTAACGATGGTACTCAAATAATTCCAGGAACAGGCGCTCCTACACCAAGCATAGGAAGTAACGGTGACTGGTATATTGATACTAAAAACAAAAAACTCTATGGTCCTAAAACACAAAATGGATGGGGAAATGGTTTTATTCTAGGAAATGGAGGCTCTGCATCCGGCATAAGAGCTAATTACAATCTTGATCCAAGTGGAAAAATACTACTCAAATGGCTTAATAGCGAAATGACTGCTGTTGATATGCAAAGTGACCCTGAACTAAAAAATGTAACCATCATCGCTAATTTGGCTTTTCAAGAAGGATCTCTTGAAAGCATTATCTTACCTCACAATCTTATAAAAATAGGTAAAAAAGCCTTCACTGATAATCAACTTACCAGCGTAAATATTCCTAATAATGTAACAAGTATTGGTGATGAAGCGTTCTCTGGCAATAACCTTACCAGCATAAATATTCCTAATAGTGTAAAAACTATTGGTTATCATACCTTCTCTAACAATAAGCTTACAAGCGTGAATATTCCTAATAGTGTAACAAGTATTGGTGATTACGCCTTCCTTAGTAACAACCTTACCAGCGTAAATATTCCTAATAGTGTAAAAACTATTGGTAAAAGTGCCTTCTCTAACAATAAGCTTACCAGCGTAACTATTCCTAATAGTGTAACAAGTATTGGTGATGGAGCCTTCTCTAACAATAAGCTTACCAGCGTAACTATTCCTAATAGTGTAAAAACTATTGGTCAAAATGCCTTCTATGACAACAAGCTTACCAGCGTAACTATTCCTAATAGTGTAACAAGTATCGATTATTATGCCTTCCTTAATAACAACCTTACCAGCGTAACTATTCATGCTGTTAACCCTCCTGCTGCTGGAATCATATTCAACTATCGTTCTCCTACAATCTATGTCCCAGCACAGAGCGTTAATGCTTATAAAACAGCTGAAGGATGGAAACAATATGCAGATAAAATATTTCCTATCCAATAAAGATAAACAAACATAAAACCTTACTGGGCATCTAGCAGATGATGATTTTCATGCTCTGAATGATGAAAACCATGCTCCGGAGATTGATTTTACTCATAAATATGACCTCCGAGGTCATCCAGAGGAGCTCTTTAATCATATTTATCACTAAAATGATCATATGAACCACCTTTTTGATGGTAATTATCATCTTTTAGATCATACGAAGGTGCTAAATCATACTCCAAATGATGAAAAACATATTCCAAAGTATGAAAATCATCATCTGAACCATACCTAGACTATTGAGAAGGAGTAAATACATCTTCACAATGATGATAGCATAGCTCCAAAATATATGAGAAGAATAAGAAACATTTGATTTAATTTTTTATATAATGAAAAAACAAGTATTAGCATTAGGATTAATTCTCACCCTATCCGTAGCAGTAACCAACTGCTCAAGAGATGAAGCAGAACAGATTACTAACAAAACTGATAATAGCTTGAAAAAAGACGAAAGCTCTACTAAAAAAGATGATGCACCTACTATTAAAATAGTAATTATGAACTAAGCAATGATAAACAAACACTTATAAAATGGGTCAATAAAAAAGAGACTTCCCTAGATATGCAAAATGATCCTGAACTACAAAATGTAACAATAATTAGTTCCCATGCTTTTCAAAATGGCTCTCTCAACCAGATTGTTTTACCTAATCACTTAAAAGAAATTGGTTCTGAAGCCTTTGCTAACAATAAACTTACTAGCACAAACATTCCAAATAGTGTAACAAATATTGGTAGCAATGCTTTCGCTAACAATAAACTTACCAGCATAAACATTCCAAGTAGTGTAACGAGTATTGGGGACTCAGCTTTCGATAGCAATCAACTTACCAGCTTAAACATTCCAAATGGTGTAACGAGTATTGGTAAAAGTACTTTCGCATACAATAAACTCACTAGCCTAGATATTCCAAGCAGCATAACCAGTATTGGTGGTTCTGCTTTCTATCATAATCAACTTACCAGCATAAATATTCCAAATGGTGTAACGAGTATTGGGGATTTAGCCTTCGCTAGTAATAGACTTACCAGCGTAACTATTCCAAATAGTGTAACAAGTATTGGTAAAAGAACATTCTATGGAAATAAACTTACCAGCGTAACTATTCATTCTGTTAACCCTCCTACTACTATTGGAGCCATATTCGAATATTCTTCTCCTAAAATATATGTCCCAGCACAGAGCATCAATGCTTATAAAACAGCTGAAGGATGGAAAAAATATGCAGATAAAATATTCCCTATCCAATAATAAAGAAAACAAGAACAGGAGCTTAATGCTCCTGTTTTTTATTATATATCGCCTATTTTCAGATGTCCTTTACAGAAATAATCTTCACGGGACATGCTTTTGCTGCCTTATCACACTCCTCAAAGGCATCAGGCATAGGAGTTTTTAGAGTAAAGAAGCCTTTCTTCTCGGTAGATTTCAGCAAGACAGATTTCCCATCTTTTTTAGACATACGGAAATACTCAGGGGCAAACTCTGCACAGTAGTTGCACCCTATACATTTGTCTCTTTGTAATGTAATAATCACCATATCCGCTCTCTTTTTTCTCCTTTTACTCAGGAGTGTTTTTTACTATTTTATAAAGTTTATCGCTCGGTCTCACTCGGAAATCTGTCTTAAAGGTAACTACCTCAGACTTGGTAGCTTTCTCTGCTTGTCCTTTATGCTCTACCATCATACTCTCTATCACCAGCTCTTGCGAACCTGTGGTAGGCCCTTGTACCAGCACACTATCTCCCACAGAAAGGTCATAAGCTTCTATCAAGAACTCTGCAATATTAGACTTCGGATAAAAATGACGCCCTTTCCCAATATAGACTTTTTTCTGTGTAGCATTAGAACCAGAGTTTGGTGACCACTCTCCCATTTTCTGCCCAAGATAATAGCCACTCCAGAAACCTCTATTATAAACAGTTTCTAACTGCTTCATCCACTCTGCTACTTTCTCTTGACTGAATGTCCCCTCTGCGATGCTGTCTATCGCTTCTCTGTAGCATTTGGTTACCCTTGCCACATATTCAGGTGCACGCCCTCTCCCTTCCAACTTCAAGACCTTTACTCCAGCATCCACAATTTGGTCTAAAAAACCAATCGTGCAAAGGTCTTTTGGCGACATCATATACTCATGGTCTAACTCTATTTCAAAGCCACTTTCTTGGTCTATTACGGTGTATTTTTTTCTACAATTCTGCTTACACGCTCCCCTGTTCGCTGATGAATTATGAGAATGCAAACTCAGATAACATTTCCCTGACACCGCCATACACAATGCCCCATGCCCAAAAATCTCTATCTCCACCAGATTACCTGAAGGTCCTTTTATTTGCTCCTTCTCTATCTGCTGACAAATCTTTTTGATTTGGCTTACACTCAACTCTCTACTCATCACCATTGTATCCGCAAAAAGAGAATAAAATTTCACCGTTTCTATATTGGTAATGTTGATTTGCGTAGAAATATGCACTTCCATACCGATTTGTCTCGCATAGGCAATCACCGCTTGGTCCATGGCAATCACCGCCGTAAGGTCAGCCTCCTTAGCCTTATCCAAAAGCCTTTTAATGATAGACAAATCATGATCATATATGATGGTATTCAGCGTAAGGTAAGTTCTCACGCCTTTTTCTTTACATCTTCTGCTAATCTCTGGCAAATCTTCCAAGGTAAAATTCATAGAAGCCCTTGCCCTCATGTTGAGCTGTTCTACCCCAAAATATACTGAATCTGCCCCATTATCTAATGCAGCCTGTAAAGAGGTAAAATCCCCCGCAGGAGCCATAAGCTCTATCAATCCTGTTTTCGTCATTTATTTTACTTCAAATTTTTGCAAAGATAAGGTTTAGATTTGAATTTGAAAATTCAATATTTCTATCATCATTATTTACTGAAAATCCATTTTTTCATCTGCTGATTTGTTTATATTTTTTATTTTTGGGAATTAAAAATTTAGTCATGCAATATTTATCTTCGGATTTAATTATAGGTATCGTATTAGGAGCAGTTATCATTTATCTTTATATGAAATACCATAGAGTTTCTCGCTCCGTTTTAGAAGAAACTCAACAAAATTTAATCAAAAAAGAAACTGAACTTACCAATATTTACCAAAAAATCACGGAATTACAAACCGAACTACAATCTGAAAAGAATAATTATCAACTTCTTTACGAAAGTCAAAATGCTCAAAAAAATGAATGGGCTAAGACTTTGGCTGAAAAAGATTTACAAAGTCAGTTGCTTTCAGAAAAGCAAAAAGAAAATAAAACTCTTCAAGACAAAATCGCCGAAATCTCCGAAGAGAACCAAAAATACTTTGCCGAAATTTCTAAACTAAAAGCTCAAAACGAAAGTTTGGAAACTTCTATGAAGGAGCAAAAAAATACGATGGAGCAGTTACAAGAAACTTCAAAACTACAATTTGAAAATATAGCCAACAAAATTTTAGAAGAAAAAACTGAAAAATTCACCTCTATCAATAGGGAAAATTTAGATTCTATCCTCAAACCTTTGGGTGAAAACCTAAATTCTTTTAAACAAAGAGTAGAAGAAGTTCATCAGAATGATATCCGCGACCGTGCCTCTCTCAATGGCGTTATCAAAACACTCATGGAACAGTCTAATAAAATCAGTCAAGAGGCCAATAATCTTACCTCTGCACTGAAAGGACAAACTAAAATTCAAGGGGATTGGGGAGAAATGATTTTGGAACGAATTTTAGAAAATTCTGGACTAACCAAAGACAGAGAATATTACACTCAGGTCAACTTCAAAAATGAAAATGGAGAAAACCAACGCCCTGACTTTATTCTACAATTACCTAAAAATCAAAAAGTCATTATTGACTCTAAAGTTTCTCTCAATTCTTATGAAAAAATGATTTCATCAGAAAATCCAGAGGAACAAAAAAAACTCTTAGATTTGCACATTCTGGCAATGAAAAACCACATTGATACCTTGGCCAAAAAGCAATACCATAAGCTAGATGATTCACTAGATTTTACCATCATGTTTGTACCTATAGAATCTGCTTTTTTAGTAGCTATGCAACATGATTCGGGACTTTGGAATTATGCTTATAACAAACAGGTTATTATATTGAGTCCTACTAACCTTATCGCCTACTTAAAACTAATTTCTGAAATTTGGGATAGAACTTATCAAAATGAAAATGCAGAAAAAATAGCTAAACAAGCTGCTGACTTATATGATAAATTTGTAGGTTTCACCGATGATTTGATAAAAATAGGAAAGAAAATGAATGAAACCAAGTCTGACTATGACAATGCTATGAAAAAACTCTCCGAGGGAACAGGAAATCTAGTAAGGCGAGTAGAAAACATCAAAAAAATGGGGATAAAACCTAATAAAAATATTTCTCCGAATTTAATAGAACGCTCAAAAGAAGAATAAATAAACTTAATGAAAAATGATAGAAAGCTTTCAAAATCCTAAAATAAAAAATCTTATCCGTCTCACTACAGATAACCGCTTTCGGAAGAAGCAAAAAGTTTTCATCATAGAGGGACAGCAAGAAAACGAAAGGGCTTTAAAATTTAACTTTAAAGCCATAGAATTTTTCATTTGTGAAGAAATTTTTAACTCCTATTTACCGAATGAAAAAATCAATTTAGTAAGTAAAGAAATTTATGAAAAAATAGCTTATCGAGGTACATCTGAGGGCATTATAGGAATTTATGAAGAAAAAGAAAATTCCTTGCAAGATTATCAACCTAGCGAAAACGCCTCCATCATTATTTTAGAAGGGATAGAAAAACCTGGTAATTTAGGTGCTATACTCCGTAGTTGTGAAGCTTTTGGGATAGAAGCACTCATCATCACTGATCCAAAAGTAGACTTCTACAACCCTAATGTTATCCGAAGTAGTGTAGGTTGTATTTTTGGTATGAATATATTTTCTTCTCAAAACGAAGAACTTTTATCTTTCTTAAAAGAAAATCAGTTCCAGATTTTCACCACACTCATGAGTCAAGATGCTCAAAGTATCCACGAAAAGGATTATACTCAAAAGTCTGCCATTCTTTTTGGCACTGAACATTCTGGATTAAGTAACTTCTGGAAAGACAAAGGAGACAATATTTTAGTCCCAATGGTAGGCACTATAGACTCACTTAATCTTAGCAATGCCGTAGCGATAACTTGTTATGAAATATTAAGACAAAAAATATCCCACTGATAAGGTGGGATATTTTGCTCAACTTTTTAGTTAAAAGTCAATGTCTTATTTTGCCACAGCTTCTTTCGCAGCATCAGCAGCTTCTTTTGTTGCATCAGCAGCAGCTTCAACAGCTTCTGTAGCAGCAGAATCAACAACTGCAGCAGCAGAATCAACAACTGCAGCAGCAGAATCAACAGCTTCTACTTTTTCTTCTGCTTTTTTGTTACAAGATACTAAAGCCAACGCTACAACAGCAGCAGCAAACAATGATTTTTTCATAATACAATTTTTTAAAGGTTAAAATTAAATTTTTTATTTGTTCAGTTTTGTTTGAACCATGCAAATATAAGACTGACTGAAAATTTGGATAAGAAAAGTAATTGTAATATCTTTGTAAAATATTTTACAAATTAATAATACTAATAATCAGTAATTTAAGTAAAAGTAAAAATCTTGAAAGATTTAGAATTATATTATTTTGAAGAATTAAAAAAGGAAATTCAGAGAGAATACCTTAAAAACAATACCCCTTCTGATGATGAGATTTCAAAATGGAAGGGGATAGATATCACTTATTTCCAAGAAGAATTAAGAAAAAAAGCAAAAGGAAATATCAGTGAAAAAACTTTTTACACCTATTTCAAATCTTCAAATTTAGACAAACTATCCAGAATTGACATGCTGAACCTACTTTCCAATTATGTAGGTTATGACTCTTGGTATGAATTCAAAAAACAGCACTCATACATAGATGAAAGTCTAAAAAAAGAAGAAAAAAATACTATTTTACAAATAAACTATAGTAAAAATAAAAAAACTAAAGAAAAAAGTATCTTCAACTTACGATACGCATATATATATGCTATTATTTTATTATGTCTTTTGTTTGGAATGGGTATTCTACTATCTAGTGAGTTATTAAATAAAACTTATCAATTTTGCTTTACTGATGCAGATAGAGGAAATAGTATACAAAACAACATAGACATAAAAATCATCAAAGAAAATGAATCTCCAATACACTATAAAATAAAAGCAGGAGAATGCTTCCACATTACCACAAAAGAAAAAACTTTAAAAATGGAAGTTTCTTCTCCTATGTATGAAACTTTAGAGATTTTCAGAAATTTAGAAAATGCTCCAGAAATAGAAAACATAGCCCTAAAGCCTGATGATTATGCTTTGATGCTCTACTACTACTCTACCAAAGACACCAATAATAGCTCTTTGGAACACATTAAAAATAAACAACAAAAACTTAATCATCTCATTAGTGAAGACGCATTGATTTATCAAATATTTGATAATGAAATATATGGAGTCGAAACATTAAGTAAACAAAAATACATAGGATTAGTAACGACCCCTACAAAATCCCTACAAAATCTAAAAGTTTTAGCTACAAAAATGGAAAACGGGAAAATAGTCTCTATAAAATTCAAAATCGAAACCAATGAAAATAAATAATTTAATCATAGTCATTATAGGATTTATCGTGATTTTTTCTTGCAACAAAAAAGAATCTGAAGAAATCAGTGATTTAGACAAAATAAAACACAATAACAAAAACTCTTATCCTTCTACAAAAATGGATAGTGCCCAGGCTATTCATAATATTACCCAACAAAAATTACAAGAATTACTAGATTTATCTACAATTTATGCCTCCGGAAATAAAAACACAGAAGTAGATTCTCTCATTTATAATCAAATTAGCAGTTATTTCCTCTCAATAGACTCTACTAAAATCAGCCCTCTTATCAATGAACTAGATAGCCTAAAAGTTAAAACTATTCGGGTAAAAAATTTAGATATTAAACAACAAATTAATTCAAAAGATACTCTTGACATTGCTTATTTTACTCTAGAATATCTTGATAAAAACAAGAATAACATTGGTTTTTTTGATAAAAAAGCAACTTATATTTTAAAAAAGTCTCCAATAAAATTTATAAAAGAATTCAAATTCTATTTTCTAGATTTTGATTTGAAAGAAAACACATCAGAAGAAGTCACCAAATAATCCAAAGCTACATCTGCTGGAGAAACATCTATTATCTCTTCTTTAGGAGTGAAAATACCTACTCCTATTTTCATAGCGTTACGATTAATTTTGGATAAAAATCTATCATAAAACCCCTTTCCATAGCCTATTCTATTGCCTTTTTTATCACAATACACCAAGGGAATTATAACCATATCTATAGACACACTATTCAAAGAAATCGGTTTTCCTTTGGGCTCTCCTATACCCCAAGCATTAGGTTTTAAGATTGTTTCTTTTGTTAATTCATAACATAGCAATTCTTTTCCAGAAACTTTAGGAATAAAAACCCTTTTTCCTTTCTCCAAAAGAAATTTTATAAATTTATCAGTTTTAACTTCTTTTAATTTCTCCGATGAAATGAAGATATGAATATTATTAATTTTCTCTAAATCAAAATATTCCTTAACTCTATTAAATATCTTCTCCGAAAAACCTTCAATTTCTATATCTGATAAACTTTTTCTTTTTTCTAAATATTTTTTTCTCAGTTCTGTTTTAGAATACTTTCCCATCCATTTTATACTAAATTTTAACAAAAAGACAGCTAAAACAGCTGTCTTTCTATTTCGTTAATCATTATTATTAGGCATTTCTCCTTTGAATAAGAATGAAACTATATCTTTATTTACTTTATCTATCATGTCACTAAACAAATGAAAAGACTCTTGTTTGTATATCACTAATGGATCCTTTTGCTCATAAACCGCACCTTGAGATGAACGGCGTAAATCATCCATTTCTCTCAGATGCAATTTCCAATTCTCATCTATAATAGATAAAGAAACATTCTTTTCAAAATCTGAAATAAGACTTTCACATTGAGATTCATAAGCTCCCTTCAAATCCGTAACTATGCTCAACATTCTATGCCCATCCGAAAACGGCACTTGAATATTCTTAAACAATGACCCCTGAGTATTATAAACATTCTCAATAATCGGTAATGCCTTGTTTTTCAACATTTGCAACTTAACCTGATACTCCTCTGAAGCCTTTTTATAAACAACATCCACCAATTCTGGAATTTGCTTATTTCTAAAATCTTCTTCAGAAACAGGAATTTCCATCGCAAAATATCTAATCACTTCATATTCAAAATCTTTATAATCACTTGCTGCCTTCGTTTTTGTAATGATAGATGCTGCTGTATCATATATCATATTTTCAATGTCATACTTCAAATGATCTCCAAACAAAGCATTTCTCCTTCTCTTATAGATTACATCTCTCTGCTTATTCATCACATCATCATATTCTAACAGTCTCTTTCTGATACCAAAATTATTTTCTTCTACCTTTTTCTGAGCTCTTTCAATAGATTTTGTAATCATAGAATGCTGAATAACATCTCCCTCCTTATGACCTAATCTATCCATCATTTTAGCAATTCTTTCAGAACCAAAAAGCCTCATCAAATTATCCTCTAAGGAAACATAAAACTGAGAACTTCCTGGGTCTCCTTGACGCCCAGCTCGTCCTCTCAATTGCCTATCAACCCTACGAGAATCATGTCTCTCCGTTCCAATAATTGCTAACCCCCCTGCATCTTTTACCGCTTGTGTTAACTTGATATCTGTTCCTCGTCCTGCCATATTAGTAGCAATCGTTACAACCCCTGGTTTACCTGCTTCCGCTACAATTTCTGCTTCTTTTTTATGTAATTTGGCATTTAATACTTGATGAGGAATTTTTCTCAAACTCAATGCTCTTGATAAAAGTTGAGAAATTTCCACAGAGGTAGTTCCCACCAAAACAGGTCTACCTTGTGCGGTTAATTTTTCTATCTC
>CAUTLL010000016.1:0-11490 GCA_963539275.1 uncultured Flavobacteriaceae bacterium | reverse complement strand
AATGAAAATCAATATTCTGGATTAGGGATGTTTGGAGAGCTTCCATCAGAAATAGATGAACATGATTTTTTGAATCTTGTCAAGGAAAAATTCTCTCTGAAAGTTATTCGTCATAGTCATTTCACTCAAAAGAAAATCAAAAAAATAGGTGTTTTAGGAGGCAGCGGAGCTAGTGGAATTAAATATGCTATTAAAAATCAATGCGATGCATACCTTACAGGAGATATAAAATATCACGATTTTTTCGGTGCTGAAAAACATATTCTGGTTTGTGATATTGGGCATTTTGAATCAGAACAATTCGTTGTTCAACAATTATATGAAATTTTATCAGAAAAATTCACTACATTTGCAGTTTCAAAATCAAGCATAAATACCAACCCAATAAATTATTTTTTATAAAAATATGGCTAAAAAAAGCGTAGAAATTTCCGTAGAAGAGAAATTAAGAATTCTTTTTGATCTTCAATTCATTGATTCAAGATTAGATGAAATCCGTAGAACAAGGGGAGAACTTCCTGAAGAAGTAGAAGATTTAGAGGCAGATATTGAAGGACTTAACAAAAGACTTTCTAAAACTGTAACAGAAATTGAAGATCTCAATACTGAAATCAACAATAAGAAAGAGGTGATTAATCATGCTCAATCTTTGATAGATAAATACAAAAACCAGCAGGATAATGTGAGAAACAACAAAGAGTTTGAAGCATTGTCAAAAGAGATAGAATTTCAAGATTTGGAAATTCAATTAGCTCAAAAAAGAATTAGAGAGTTTGAGGCAAAAATTTCTAATAAAAATGAAATCTTAACTCAAAATCAAGAAAAAATTTCAGAATTAAACTCTCATTTGAACTTCAAAAAATCAGAATTAGAAACCCTTATAGCTGAAACTCAGAAAGAAGAAGATTTTTTATTAGAAAAATCTAATGAATACAAAGAAAAACTAGATGATAGACTTTTAGCATCTTACCAAAGAATTAGAAATAATTCTGCTAATGGTTTGGCGGTAGTGGGAATAGAAAGAGGCGCTCCGAAAGGCTCTTACTTTACTATTCCTGCACAAAAGTTGGTAGAACTTGCTCAAAGAAAGAAAATCATTATTGATGAACATAGCGGAAAAATCCTAGTAGATGATGAACTCGTAATGGAAGAAACTGCAAAAATGGAAAAAATCATAAAATTCTAAATAAAATTATAACTACAATAAAAAAACCGAGAAAAATTAGTTCTCGGTTTTTTATTTTATCCTTAATTGCTAAATTTTATACGAGATGTTTATATAAAACATAAATTACTGAACACCAAAATGGAAAAGTAAATATATATCCTACAAAGAATACTAAAACACCTATATAACTAAACAACAACGCGAATAATACACATAAAAATAACAATATAAAATTACTTCTCAATAACTTAAAGTTCCAAATCAAAGCACTCCCCATTGGTTCTTGCTTAAAATACATTAGAAAAGGAATAAATAATGTAGCCATCACCCAAAGAATCCCAGTAACTATGAATTGTATTGCAAAATTATAAATCATAATCCATGCAATAAAATAACTAGCATACTTAAAAAAGTTCACTCCTGAATATCCATCAAACAAATCACTGATAAAAATTTCTTCTCTATTTTCTATCTTTCTAAAAATATTTAACACCCCTATATGCAATGGATAAATCAGACCTTTACAAATAATTATCATCAATACTGCACTACTAAACTCCTCCGTCGCTGCTAGAGCTTCCATTCTCTGCTGAAAAATTTCTGGATTTTTGAATACCATAGGATAAAAAGACATTATTTTATCAAAAATTCCCGAATAAACCAAAACTGTATTCACAAAAACCATCAACAAACCGAAATACAATAACGAAAACAAAATATTATATTTCATTGTAGATTTCCATAGTTCAAAAGACTCTTTTAATATTTGTCCTATACTATTTTTTTTATTCATTTCTTTCTTTTTATGCAAAAGTAAAGTTTTAATTTTATTTTTGTACTATGAAAAAGTCTATATATTCATTTGAAGAAATGAACTCTCTCTCCGAGCTTGGCATTCCCTTCTTTTTTATTATTGATTTTCTAAAAGAAAACATCATTATTTTACAAGAACCCGAACTAAACACTCACGATATTTTAATCAAATTCCCTCACTTTCAACATGAAAAATTAATAGAAAAAACTCACAAAGAAATTCTTTGGGAAAACTTTCCACAAGATATAAAAACTTACCAAAAAGGCTTTGAAATAATTCAAAATCATCTCCGTGGTGGCAATTCATATCTTATCAATTACACTTGCAAAAGCGAAATAAAAACAAACCTTTCATTAAAAGAAATTTATACTCTTTCTGATGCTAAATATAAGGTTTACTATAATGATACATTCACTTTCTTTTCTCCCGAAACTTTCATAGAAATTAAAGACAATCATATATCTACTTATCCCATGAAAGGCACTATTGATGCATCTAAAGACAATGCTATCAACACATTAAAACAAAATAAGAAAGAACTTGCCGAACATTACACAGTTGTAGATTTACTCAGAAATGATCTCAGTATGGTTGCAAATGATGTAAAATTAGATGAATTCCAAAGTATAGATTTCATTAAAACAAGAAATAAAAACCTCTATGCAATGAGCTCCAAAATATCAGGAATATTATCTCCTGATTATCAAGGAAAAATCGGAAGTATTTTTCAAAAATTACTTCCAGCAGGATCTATTTTAGGAGCTCCAAAAGATAAAACTCTACAAATCATTTTAGAAGCAGAAAACTATGACCGAAAATTCTATACGGGCATCTGTGGCTGGTTTGACGGAATAAACCTAGACAGCTGTGTAATGATTAGATTTTTAGAAAAAGAAAATGGGAAGTATTTCTTCAAAAGCGGTGGTGGAATCACCCATCAAAGTCAAATGGAAGAAGAATACCAAGAAATGAAAAATAAAATTTATGTACCAATTCATTGAGAGTATTAAAATCAAGCATGGAAAAGCATTTTTGCTAAATCTTCATCAGCAAAGGATTTGCCAAACTTTTGCAAATTTTCATCATAAATGTATTATAAATTTACATGCCCTTCTCTCATCTTTTCAGCCTCCTCAAAAAGGTCTATATAAATGGAGAATTATTTATAATTTAAATGGAAATTTTGAACATCAATTTATTCCTTATTCATTTACAGAAATTAAAGATTTTGAATTAGTTGAAAATAATGAAATAGACTATTCTTTCAAATATTTAGACCGAACTCATTTAGATATAATGAAAAAACAAGCCTCAACCCAAGAAATTGTTATTGTAAAAAAAGGCTTCATTACAGATACTACCTTTTCTAATTTGATATTTCTAAAAAACGGCATTTGGCACACACCAAAAACTTTTTTACTCAATGGAGTTCAGAGGTTGAATTTACTTCATCTTAGGATAATTCAAGAAACAGAGATTAACCTTGAAAACCTTAAAGAATTCTCTCATTTTCAAATCATCAATGCTATGAATGATTTTAATTCATCCTTTATATACCCAATAAATAAAATTATAAACATTTAATTTACAAAAACATCACCTTTTATCTTGAAAAAAAGATTTCACCAAATCAGAGCATTCACTTTCTAAAATTCCTGTAATCAATTCTGTTTTAGGGTGTAATTCTACATTTTTATTGATGAATCCTCTCTTTTCATCTCTCGCTCCTATCACTACTAGTGCTATTTGAGACCAATACAAAGCTCCTGCACACATTACACATGGCTCCATAGTAACATACAAAGTACAATCTTTCAGATATTTTCCCCCTAAAAAATCTGCTCCTGCCGTAATGGCTTGCATTTCCGCATGGGCAGTAACATCATTTAATCTTTCGGTAAGATTATGTCCTTTGGCTATAATTTTGTTATTCAAAACAATGACACACCCTATTGGCACTTCATTCTCTTCTAACGCAGAGTAAGCTTCTTGCAAAGCCACTTGCATAAAATATTCATGAGAAAACATTCGTCTTACTTTACAATATTTCTAATCTTATTCAAACCTCATTTTCAACGGAAATCTAAACTTACTCTTAACGGGAATTCCATTTCTATAAGCTGGTATAAAGCGGTTAGATAGTAAATACAAAGCAATCTCCGCCTGTCTATTTAGACCAATATGCTCGCCTTGTGATTGAACATTACTCAAACTACCATCTTCTTCCACGATAAAGGTTAAGGTCATCTTTAGTTCCTTTTCACCAGAAATAGCATCCTGATAAAATTTTTGCATCAATTCTTCCCTTAGCCCTGCTATACCCATAGGATATTCCGCATCTGAGTTATAGTTTTTCCTTTTTTCAATACTTTTAACCTCTTCTTGCTCCATTAGCCCCAAATCAGCCGCAATTTTAGTTTTTATCAAAGCTTCTAAATATTCAGAATTTCTAGTGCTATCTATCTTTGATTTCACCAAATTATACTCCTCTTTCATTTTTACTTTCTGCTCCTCAGAAGCTAAAAAATAATAAGTATTAAAACGATTATCTAACTCCTTTTCATGCTCATCAAAATACTCTTTTACTTCTCTGAAAAATCTATTTTGTTGAGAAAATCCGCTAATTACCCCAACAAAAAACAAACACAAGATAAAAAACTTTTTCATTAAAACGCTCCCTTTTATAATTTTAACCCAAATAACAACGATTAGAAGTATCCACTTCCTCCGTTTTTCCGTGGCGGGTAGGAGCACCTTTTTCATCAAGAGCTACCATTACTATTTTATCAATTGTAATAATAGTCTGACAAGTCATTGTGTTTCTCACTTTACATCTCAATACCAAAGATGTATTCCCAAACTTTACTGCTTCTATCCCAATCTCTACAATATCCCCTTTCTTGGCAGAACTCACAAAATCTATCTCGGACATGGACTTCGTAACCACCCTTGGATTTTCTAATTGCATAATGGCATAAAGAGCAGCCTCTTCATCTATCCACTCCAATAATCTACCCCCAAATAAAGAATTATTAGGATTCAAATCCTCTGGTTTCACCCATTTTCTTGTATTATATTTCATGTTTATCTATTTTGTTTAGCTCAAATAATATTATATCTACCTCATTTCTCAAACTTTCTAAATCAGTATTATTTTCAATGATAAAATCTGCTCTTTTTCGTTTTTCTTGCTCTGACATTTGTTTCTGAATAATGTTTTTCACTTCTTGGCAGGTCTTGCCATCTCGCTCCATCACTCGCTTAATTCTCAAACTTTCATCAGCAGTAACTAATATTGTTTTGAAACAATTTTTATCTAAATTTAGTTCAAACAAAAGAGCCGTTTCCTTAAATACAAAATCCGCTTTTTGCTCCTTCACCCAAAATTCAAAATCATCTCTCACCGCAGGGTGAATAATTTTATTCAATTCTAATAATAGATTCTCATCATTAAAAACCCTATGAGCGACCCATTTTCTATTATACCTTCCATCTTGGTCATAAGCCTTATCTCCTAAAAGTTGAATAATTCTTGTTTTCAAAAATGTATTATTATTCACTATTTCTTTAGCTCTTATGTCAGAATAATAAACAGAATACCCTTTACATTCTAACAACTTTGCAACCGTTGTTTTTCCCGAACCAATCCCTCCTGTCAGCCCTATTATTTTTATTTTTTCGGTCATTCTAATATCCAAACACTTCATTAAAACTAAATACCTCATCAAGACGAACTCCCTTTTCTGTCATTTTAAGTGATGCCAATTCATACTGAGTATCATGTTCCAAAAAGAGCAAATAATTATTTTCTACACATTGTTTCAAAAATTTTTCCTTTTCCTCCATAGTAAGCAGCGGTCGGACATCATAACTCGGCACATAAACTAATGGAATATGCCCAACGGTAGGGATTAAATCTGCCGCAAAAACTATTGTTTTATCTTGATACTTCACTACTGGTAACATCTGTTTTTCCGTATGTCCATCTACAAAAATCACATCCATTTTAATATCAGGAGCAAAACTATAATTCCCATTTTTAGGTAATGGCAAAAAATTCAACTGACCACTTTCTTCCATTGGCAATATATTTTCTTTTAAAAAACTCGCTTTTTCTCTCGGATTAGGATTTATCGCCCACTGCCAATGATTTTCATTTGTCCAATATTGAGCATTTTTGAATGTTGGCAGAAACCCCGTACGCTCATCATTCCATTCTATAGCTCCTCCACAATGGTCAAAATGCAAATGTGTCAAAAAAACATCTGTAATATCATCTTTGACAAAGCCATATTTTGCCAAACTTTTCTCCAAAGAATCATCCCCAAAAAGAGCATAATGTCCAAAAAACTTTTCATCTTGTTTATTCCCCAAACCACAGTCTACTAAAATCAACTTTTTACCATCTTCTATCAAAAGTGAACGCGTTCCTAAATCCACCAAATTTTTCTCATCAGCAGAATTAGTCTTTTGCCAAAGAGATTTCGGCACCACACCGAACATCGCTCCTCCATCTAGCTTAAATTTTCCACATTGTATAGGATATAATTTCATTTCCTTTATTTTTATGATTAAAATTTCACTTAAAAAAGTTCGTTTGGATTTTTAGGACGAACAATATTCAAATGACGATAGGCTTTTTCCGTAACTTCCCTTCCTCTCGGAGTTCTAATAATAAATCCTTCTTGAATAAGAAATGGCTCATAAACTTCTTCTAAAGTTTCTGGATTTTCTCCTATAGAAGTCGCCAAAGCGGAAATCCCAACTGGTCTTCCTTTAAAATTTTCTATCATCACTCTCATAATTTTATTATCCATTTCATCTAGTCCAAATTCATCTACATTAAGAGAATTTAATGCAAATTCCGTAATTTTAAGTTCTATTTTCCCATTACCTTTAATTTCTGCAAAATCTCTCACTCTACGAAGAAGAGCATTTGCTATTCTCGGCGTCCCTCTACTTCTTCTTGCTATTTCTATTGCCGCATCTTCATCAATTGGCACTCCTAAAACTCTTGCACTCCGCTGAATAATAGTAGAAAGTAATTCTATATTATAATACTCTAATCTGCACTGAATCCCAAATCTCGCCAACATCGGTTTAGTCAACATTCCACTTCTAGTTGTAGCTCCTATCAAAGTAAAAGGATTGAGCCCTATCTGTACGGAACGGGCATTAGGACCAGTCTCCAACATTATATCAATCTTAAAATCTTCCATCGCAGAATAAAGATATTCTTCTACCAAAGGTGATAAACGATGTATCTCATCAATAAAAAGCACATCATTTTCTTCCAAATTTGTCAAAAGCCCCGCCAAACTCGCTGGTTTATCCAATACAGGACCTGAAGTCACTTTACAATTCACACCCAACTCATTTGCTACAACATGTGCTAAGGTAGTCTTCCCCAAACCTGGTGGCCCATGAAACAAAGTATGGTCAAGTGAGCCGCCTCTATTTTTAGCCGCAGCTACAAAAACCTCCAAATTATCCATTGTCTTCCTCTGCCCTGCAAAATCATTAAAATTCTGCGGACGAATTTTCTCCTCCTGCATCAATTCATCATTAGTATAATTCTCCTTATCTGGATGTAAAAAATTTGACATTTCTTATTCTCTACTATTTAAACTTCAAAGATAATAATTTTTATTTTCTTATAAAAACACTGATAAACAGAACGTTTTTAAACAATGTTTAATTTTTATAATTATTTTTACATCTTTAATAAATGCACTTAAAAAATTGATTATAAGTAATATAAATACAAATAAAAGCTATTAGCGATATTTAATATTCATTTTTGTTTAAATTTTATAAAAATTAAAATTATATTTGCCCCCATATTTTATAAAATTTAATTTTATCATAATGAAAAAACTATTTATCTCTACAACACTGCTAGCAGGAATTTTTTCTTATGCAGGGGGGTTCAGAGTTTCCTTACAAGGGGTTAAACAGCTAGCTATGGCACACACAAGTGCTCACGCAGAAGATGCAAGCGTTACATTTTTCAATCCCGCAGGCATGTCATTCATTCCTAAAAAATTAAGCGTAGTAGCGGGAAGTTTCGCTGTATTGAGTAAAGTAACTTACCAGAATCCCGATACTCGAGAATCTTATTCTACCAACAGCCCTGTTGGAACACCTATATACGCCGCGATTGCATATAAAGTTACCGATAAATTCTCTGTCGGAATGAGTTTTACCACACCTTTTGGAAGCACTATTGAGTGGCCTAAAAATTGGTCAGGAAATGAAATCGTAGATAAAATGCAACTTAAAAGTTTCTTTTTCCAACCGGCAGTTTCTGTAAAAATGGCAGAATGGATGTCTGTAGGACTTAGTTATATTTACGCCAAAGGTTCAGTAGATTGGGACAGATCTCTAAACAAGTTCGGTGGGACAATGAACATTAAAGATACTAAAGCTAATGGACATGGCTTCGGAGTTGGTTTTTATTTTAGACCTAATGAGAAATTAGATATTAGCATCGCTTATCGCTCTCCAGTGGATATAAAAGCAGATAATGGAACTTTAACATTCAATACCTCTCCTGCTCTATTTTCATCAGTAGGACTTAATGCCAATGGACAGGATAAATTTACTGCATCCCTTCCTTTGGTAGAGGAATATACCATTGGAGCAACTTACAAAATTACTCCTAAATGGCTGGTTTCCGCTGATATGAACTATACTGGATGGTCTAAATACGATGCTTTAACACTAAAATTTGCTAATGCACAAGTAGGAAATCAAACTGATAGAAGAATTTTAGTAAGTCCTAAAAACTTCAAAGACACATTCACTTTCCGAGTAGGAACACAATATCAATTCAATAATTTTATTGCAGGGCGTTTAGGATTTTACCACGATCAATCCCCTTACGGAGATGAAAACTTTATCCCCGAAACCCCATCATTTAATAACAATGTATTGACAGGTGGTGTTGGACTAAAATTTAATAATAAAATCACTTTAGATTTATCAGGAGCATATGCCTTTATGCAAAGTAGAAATAGCCTTAATGATTATATAGGCTTCTATGGACAAGCAAAATCCAAAGCAATATATTTTGGATTGGGAATTTCTTATAATCCGTTCTAATTTATTTAATATTTAGCAATGAAAAAAATCATTTTATCAATATTATCCGTAACCGCACTTTTATCTGTTACAAGTTGTAACACCGATTTTGACACCGATGTAGCAGACATCAAAACTACCAATGGAGATGCTGATTTCTCTACTTATGTAGCCCTTGGTAATTCTCTTACTTCTGGGTATAGAGATGGAGCATTATATCGTGATGGACAAGTAGAATCTTACCCTAATATCATCGCTCAGCAAATGCAAAAAGCAGGAGGCGGTGAATTCACCCAGCCTTTGATGCCTAACAACATAGGAGGATTTACAAATTTAGGAATTTCAGGGAAATATTCATTACAAATCGTAAATGGTTCACTATCCCCTGTTCAATCTACGGCAACTACCTCATTGGATATTTTATCGGGAAGTTATAACAACATGGGTGTTCCTGGTGCTAAATCTTTCCATTTAATTACACCTAATTATGGGAATAGTTCTGGAATAAGTCAAGGTACAGCTAATCCTTATTTTGCAAGATTTGCGTCCTCTCCTACTACCAGCGTATTACAAGATGCTATAGCAAAAAAACCAACCTTTTTCACTCTTTGGATAGGAAATAATGATGTTCTATCTTACGCCTCTTCTGGTGGTATAGGAACTGACCAAACAGGCAATCTAAACCCTACAACATATCGTTCTAATGACATTACTGACCCCAATGTTTTAGCGACATCCATTAAAACTATACTTGAGGGAATGAAGTCCGTTGGTGCAAAAGGAGTTATTGCAAATATTCCTAATGTAACCTCTATTCCGTTCTTCACTACGGTTCCAGCAAAACCTTTGACTTCTCTTACAGAAGCTCAAGTCAATGCATTAAATACCGCTTACAGCCAATATAATTCAGCATTATTGAAAGTAAAATCATTAGGATTAATCTCTGATTCTGAATATCAATCAAGATTAATTTCTTTCAGTGCCAATAAAGCAAACGGAGCTGTGATTATAGATAAAGACCTTACCGATTTATCCGCTCACAAAATTCCTTCTTATAGACAAACAACCGATAAAGACTTCATTCTATTAACTTCTTTATCAGCGATTAGAAACGGAGGCGGAACCCAAACACAGCTTACCGACGCTCAGGTATTAACAGAAAAAGAAGCCCAAAAAGTACAAACAGCAACAAAAGCTTATAATACCCAAATTCAAGCATTAGCAAATGCCTATAATTTAGCCTTTGTAGACGCAAATGCTAAAATGATAGAACTGGGAAGAATTTCTGGAATCCAATATAACGGAGTTTCTTATACAGCTAATTTTATCACAGGTGGGGTATTCTCATTAGATGGCGTTCATATGACAGGAAAAGGATATGCTATTATTGCCAATGAATTTATTAAAGCTATAAATTCTAAATATAACTCAACTTTACCACAAGTCAATTCTAATCATTATTCAGGAATAACTTTTCCGTAACTATTCTATATTTTTCAGACCACTTGATATTTTTTCAAGTGGTTTTTTGTAACTTTGCAAAATCTTAAGAAACTAATTATCAAAAATAAAATGGCATCACAAGCAACCTACCTATTCAGCACAAGAACGAGCAAAAGTTTAGCAGAAAAAATCGCACAGCACTATGGACAAGAGCTAGGTAAAATTAATTTTCTAGAATTTAGCGATGGAGAGTTTGAACCTGTCCTTGATCAATCAGTAAGAGGCGGAAGAGTATTCCTCATCGGTTCTACCTTTCCCCCAGCAGATAATTTGATGGAACTCTTACTAATGATTGATGCTGCTAAAAGAGCCTCCGCTAAAAATATTACCGTAGTTATTCCTTATTTCGGTTTAGCAAGACAAGACAGAAAAGATAAACCTAGAGCTCCTATTGGTGCTAAACTGGTTGCTAATTTACTAACCGTTGCAGGTGCAACAAGAGTGATGACTATGGATTTACATGCTGACCAAATTCAAGGTTTTTTTGAAATCCCTGTGGATCATCTTTATGCCTCTGCTATTTTTGTAAATTACATCAATTCCCTAAATCTAGATAACCTTACCATCGCTTCCCCAGATATGGGAGGTGCAAAAAGAGCTAAAAATTATGCCAATCATTTAGGTGCAGAAATTACCATTTGCTATAAAGAGCGGAAAAAAGCCAACGAAGTAGCTGAAATGACTCTCATTGGTGAAGTAGAAGGAAGGAATGTGATTTTGGTAGATGATATGGTAGATACTGCGGGAACGCTTTGCAAAGCGGCAGATTTAATCCTTGAGAAAGGAGCGAAAAGCGTAAGAGCAATCGCAACTCATGGAGTACTCTCAGGGAATGCGTATGAGAATATAGAGAATTCTAAATTACAAGAATTAATCATTACCGATTCAATTCCTTTGAAAAATAATTTGTCATCTAAAATAA
>CAUTLL010000015.1:0-11679 GCA_963539275.1 uncultured Flavobacteriaceae bacterium | reverse complement strand
TGCCCAGAAGTAGAAAGCAATCCATATCCCATCTTAATATTATTATCCCAAAAATGCTCTCTATTTTTATAACTGATAGAATAATTAACTCGCCCAATAATTCCTACACTATTATTCCCTCCAGTATTCCAATTAGAATAAGAAGATTGATTAAAAATCAAATTATTTTGCCCATAAATAAACCATTTTCTCTCCTGATAAGTATTCATAAAAGCAAATGGAGTAATAGGATAGTTCTCATCTGTAAAGACACTTTGTGGTGTTCTTAGTACTACACTATCTTTTCTCTTAATTTTTAAATCCACTAATTTTGGAGTATCCAAACTATCCAAATCTACCAAATTTTCATTCCATTTTTTATGAGTTACAGAGTCTATTTTTTTTAGTAAATTCTCTTGTGCCATCCCCAAGAAAGGTAGACATAAAAAAGCAGTCAACAGTCTAATCTTTATCATACGGCAAAAATAAAGTTTTTTATCGGAAAAACAATTTTCATCTATTTTCAATCATAATGAATTAATCCTAACAATCTCCTTATTAATTCCATAAATACAGCAAATAACAATCATAAATATGAAATCTAATTACATTTTTGGCTAATTTCATTTTAATAACTATCTTTGAATATTGAAAAAGAGATTATCTTTTTATGTCATTTTTTAGAAAAAGTTATTAATAAAATAATTATAAACTTATGAAATGTGGAATCGTGGGGTTACCCAATGTAGGTAAATCAACCTTATTTAATTGTTTAAGCAATGCAAAGGCTCAATCTGCCAATTATCCTTTTTGCACCATAGAACCTAATGTAGGAACTGTCTCAGTGCCTGACCCAAGATTATTTGAGTTAGAAAAAATAGTAAAACCTGAGCGAGTTCTTCCTGCAGTTGTAGAAATCGTTGATATCGCAGGGTTAGTAAAAGGAGCTAGTAAAGGAGAAGGATTAGGAAATCAATTCTTAGCAAATATTAGAGAATGTGAAGCAATTATTCATGTTTTGAGATGTTTTGAAAATGGGAATATCGTCCATGTAGAAGGCTCTGTAGATCCTTTAAGAGATAAAGAAATTATAGATATTGAACTACAATTAAAAGATTTAGAAACATTAAGCAAAGCTATCGAAAAAGCTAAAAAACACATAAAATCAGGTAAAAGAGAGGATATCTTAACCTATGAAACTTTAATAAAATTGAACGAATTCATAGAAGGTGGAAAAAACGCAAGGGAATTTCCTACAGATGATTTCTCACAGTCTATCATTGATGAAATCCAATTACTTACTAGAAAACCCGTTCTTTATGTATGTAATGTTGATGAAAATTCTCTCAAGAATGGAAATCCTTGGATTGAAAAAATTGAAAAAATGGCAGAAAGTGAAGAGGCAGACACATTAGTTCTGGCAGCCCAAATAGAAGCTGATATCAACGAATTAGAAACCTTTGAAGAGCGACAAATCTTTTTAGAAGAATTAGGTTTGAATGAACCAGGGGTGAATAGACTTATCCGCCAAGCTTATCATTTACTCAAATTACAAACTTATTTTACTGCTGGGGTAAAAGAAGTTAGAGCTTGGACGATAGGCATAGGTTGGACAGCTCCACAAGCAGCAGGAGTTATTCACTCTGATTTTGAAAAAGGATTTATCAGAGCAGAAGTGATGAAGTATGAAGATTTTATTAATTATGGCTCTGAACTTAAAGTAAAAGAAGCAGGAAAACTATCCGTAGAAGGCAAAGAATATATCGTCCAAGATGGAGATATTATGCATTTTAGATTTAATGTATAATTCCAATAAAAAAACCTTTCTCAAAAAATTGAGAAAGGTTTTTTTATTTATTTTAAAGAATTTCGTTCAGTTGCTGAGTTTCATCTTGTATCTTATAATTAAGAAATCTTGCTAAAACAAATAATTCATCAAGATTAGATAATAATTGTTTCTTTGCATCAGATTTTAATCTTTCTTGATTGATACTCTTCCTCATATTTTTCTTAGCTGATTCTAAAATATTATTCAAATCAGATTTTGAAAACCGATTTACCGCATAATCATCCATAAAATGAATCTTTACCTCTGGAAAAATTTTCACCTCTGGCGATGGAAGTTCCTTTATGATTAGTTTTTTCTGAATAGAATCTACCTCTATTTTCATTTTTTTCAAATCGTAAGAAACCTGTGCTTTTGCAGTAGAATAAAGTACCATTTCCTTAGGGAATACTTCTATATCTCCTAACCTAAACACTGAACTTTTATGAGTTTGGAAACTAGAAAAATTCTGCTCCAAAACTATCATTTTATTCACTTTATTAATCTGATTATTAAGAATATAATAATCTTTATTAATTGCTTGACTTTCTTCTTTATTAAAGTTTATATAAAAATATGCCAATAAAAACGAGAAAAATGCTCCAAATAGAAAAATAAAAATATTCTTAAAATTCAAAATTATTTCTTTTTAATGATATTCAACAAATCCTGCTCCAAAAATCCCGTTTCTGGCATTTCTATAATTCTCCCTACTTCTCTACCGTATTTTTTCACAATGATAGTTGGCACTCTTTTAATATTATACGGTACATCCTCTCCATCTGGAGTTTCCTTTTTTCTATTTACTGCAATTAGCTTAATTTTATTCTCAGGGTATTTTGCTGCTTCTAAAATTTTCATCAACCTCGGTAATTCTCTGTGAGTATCAGTACACCAAGTACCTAAAAACACTATGATTTCGTAAGAATTAATTTTATTTTTTTGTAATTCTTTAATGAGCTGAGCATCGTACACATACTCATCATATTCCTTATTATACCACTCTGAAAAAGGCTCTTTCGTGAATTGCATTTTCATTTGTCTCCCCAAAAGCATTTTCCCCTCTCTCTCTGTATGCACCATTCTATTATAAACTTTTTTTTCTGAATAACACGATACCGAAGAAAACACTGCTAATGTTAAAACAGCATATTTTAATATTCCTTTCATTAAATATCTTTTTTTACAAAGGTATAAATTTTTATGATTTAATTTTTAACAATATTAATTTTAACCAAATTTCCTGCTCGGAGAATCATTTTTTCAGAATCTTCTTCAAGGTTGATTACCTGAACTTTTTTACCCAAATCTTCATATTTTGAAGTAATTTTATTCAAAGACTCTAATGCACTCATATCATTTAAAACACTCTTCTTGAAGTCTATAATAATATTTTCAGGGTCATTTTTCACATCAAATAATTGCTCAAAAGACGGCACAGAACCAAAGAAAAATACTCCCTCTATTTGGTATTTTTTCTCTTTTTCTGTTTCATAAATAGAAGCCGTTAATTTATTTGCTTTTTGCCAAGTAAAATGCAATGCCGAAATGATAATCCCTATCAAAACTGCTACCGCTAAATTATGAGTCACCACAGTAATCAGCGTAACAATAATCATCACCCACACATCTACTTTTGGCATTTTATTGATAATTCTAAAACTTGACCACTTAAAGGTAAGGAAAGAAACCACCAGCATCACCCCTGTAAGTGCCGCCATAGGGATTTTTTCAATAATCGGTGCGGCAACTAAAATAATGCCCAATATCGTTAATGCACCTACTACCCCAGCCACTCTACTACGAGCCCCAGCATTTAGATTTACCAATGTTTGTGCTATCATAGGACAACCTCCCATTCCTGTAAAAAATCCATTCAGTATATTAGAAGCCCCTTGTGCTATTGACTCTCTCGCTCCATTTCCTTTAGTTTCTGTAATTTCATCAACCAAATTCAAAGTCAATAAGCCCTCTGTAAGCCCCACTGCTGCTACGATAGCCCCTGCAGGAAGAATAATTTTCAAAGTTTCTAAATTTAATGGAACGACAGGAATATGAAA
Source organism: uncultured Flavobacteriaceae bacterium (assembly GCA_963539275.1). Classification (GTDB taxonomy): domain Bacteria; phylum Bacteroidota; class Bacteroidia; order Flavobacteriales; family Weeksellaceae; genus JABCPE02. The sequence goes on along the minus strand of CAUTLL010000015.1, from coordinate 7,815 downwards.
CGGTGGCAAAGAGCCACTAATCGGCGAAATATCTCCTACGGTTTTAGTATCAATACTTAAAATTAGAACTAAAAGAAATACTACAATAATTGCCATTAATGAAGATGGCACCGCCTTGAAAAACCTTGGCAATAAATATGTAATAATAATAGTAAGAGTAACCAGCCCCACCATAATCATCATAGGCTCACCTGAAAGCCATTGCATTTCACCATCTACATCTATCTTAAACTGCTGTAACTGAGCCATGAAAATAATCACCGCTAAACCATTCACAAAGCCATGCATAACAGATGCTGGAACGAGGCGAATATACTTCGTCCATTTAAAAATACCTACAATAATCTGAAACACTCCTGCCATAGCCACCGCTGCAAAAGCATATTCTAATCCATGTAATTTAATCAGCCCAATGAGAGTAACCACCGTAGCTCCTGCCCCTCCTGAAATTAGCCCTGGCCTACCACCAAACATCGCTGCTACTAATCCCGCTATGAATGCTGCATACAATCCTGAAAGTGGTGGAAATCCTGCTAAAATAGCAAAAGACAATGATTCTGGAATCATGGTCATTGCTACGGTCAACCCTGCTAATATCTCTACTCTCCAATTGATTTTTTGGTCAAGATTAAAAAACTCCAATACTTTATTCATAACTTTATTTTACCCTGCAAAATTAATAAAAAGACACCACTAAGAATTTTTCTAGAGTATGAAATATTTCATTATTCTCATAATTATTTTAACAAAGACACTTTTTGTCACTACCAATCACTAAACTTGCCATATAAAATCAAAATTTATAAACATGTGTGTTATAACTCGTTATTATTTAGTTAAAGTAGTAAAGAACTTTCATAATCTAAAAAAAGATGTCTGTTCATATTCTCCTTGATGATCCAAATTGAAAAAAATACAGATCAAGTGATTTTTTAGGATGGATTTTTGGAGCTGGAAGAGCTTTTAATAAACATCTTGGAGAAGGAATAGTAATAGATATTATCCCTTCTGATGTAATCTCCATAAAATACAAAGAACATGGTGATGTAATAATACATTATTTTGATAATGATTTAAACCACAAATAAAAGAAATATTTATTAATAAAAATAAGTTGTCTTTTTAGGGACAACTTATTTTTTATTTATTATTAAAATCAATCACGCCTCGCAAGAAGAGCAATTCACGAAGTTAATCATTAGCTCCTTGGAAACCGACTGAGAACGCTGATAATAAAGCGTCTTCACTCCCATTTTCCAAGCCTCTATCATTACTTTATTCACATCTTTTCTCGGCATAGTAGAAGGGATATTCAGGTTCAGGGATTGTGCTTGATCTATGTATTGCTGTCTCTGAGCTGCTTGGGTAACGATCTCCATTGGGGAAATCTCCTTGAAGGTCTTGAAAACATCTTTCTCTTCTTGGGTCAGTTGACTCATATGCTGTACCGAACCATGATTCAGCATGATATCTCTCCATACATCTTCATTATCCAACCCTTTTTCTTCTAATAATTTAGTCAAGTATTTATTCTTTCTCATAAAGTTTCCTTTTGCTAAACCTGCTTTGTAATAATTAGAAGCAAATGGCTCAATACCAGGCGATGTTTGTCCTAAAATAGCAGAACTTGATGTCGTAGGGGCAATGGCCATAGTGGTGGTATTTCTCAAACCATAACCTTTCAGCATTTCTGGTTCGCCGTAGATATGTGCCAATTCTCTGGAAGCGGCAATAGACTGCTCCTGAATCTGCTTAAAGACTTTGGCATTAAACTGCTTAGCCTCCATACTTTCAAAAGGAATCATATTTCTTTGCAAATAAGAGTGATATCCTAAAACACCCAAGCCTAACGCCCTATGCTTAATGGCAAAATTTCTTGCTGAAGTCAAATAATAATTCCCTTCTGTCTTCTCAATAAATTCCGACAAAACAGCATCTAAAAAGTAGATGGCAAGCTTTACTGCATCGGTATCTTTCCATTCATCGTAAAGCTCAAGGTTCATGGAACTTAGACAACAAATAAAACTTTCTTCTTGTGTAGAAGGAAGCATAATCTCGGAACAGAGGTTACTTGCATTGATGGTCAAGCCCTTATCCTTATACACTTGTGGTTTATTTCTATTCACATTATCAGAGAAGAAGATATATGGCATACCTTTTTGTTGGCGACTTTCCAACACCTTTGCCCAAATTCTTCTTTTATCAACATCTCCACAAACTCCCATAAATAGGTTTTGGATAGGATTTCCAATATCTCGAATTTGTAAAAACTCCTCTACATCTTCATGGTCAATATCTAAATAAGCAGCAAATGCCCCTCTTCTCACGCCCCCTTGGGAGACTACATCCATCGCTGTATCAAATAACTTCATGAAAGAAACCGCCCCAGAGGACTTACCATTATCAGTTACAGCCGTCCCTCTATGTCTCAACTCACCAAAGTACCCCGATGTACCTCCACCGATTTTGGTCTGCATGATAACCTCGCCCATCTTATGCGTAATCCCCTCTATACTATCAGGCACATGCACATTGAAACAAGAAATCGGTAACCCTCTCTGTGTCCCCATGTTTGCCCAAACAGGAGAAGAGAAAGAAATCCATCCCTTAGTAATCATTTCCTTAAAGGCTTCTTTCAATTCTGGTTTATATAAGCGTTTTGCAGCTGCTGAGGTTATTCTTTCAATTGCCCCTGCTACGGTTTCTCCTTTTAGCAAATAGCCTCTGTTTAACATCTGTTCAGACTCTTCATTGAGCCACCAAATTCCTTTATTTGATATTTCTTCCATTGTTTATATTAATTAATCCTCGGTTAAATTTTATCTAAATCTTTTTCTTTACACATATATATCTGTTTGCCAATGGGTATATACCTATAAGCTTATGCATATATACCCGTAGACCAATAGGTATATACCTGTTTCTCTACGAGTATATACCTATCCATTACCCTCTCTATTTAGGGGGATAATTTTCATTAAGGCTGCTGCACTTCAAATCGCTGACAAGCCTCCGTATCTCCTACTCTTACCTTATTGATATGAGTAAATTTGACATTAGAATCCGCAAGAATGAATTGTAAAGATTTCTTCACACAATAGCCTATTTTATACGCCACAGCGATACACACCCTATGGTCTCCCACTAGCCCCATACCCATGTAAATGTACTCTCCCAAGCGGAACTCTTCACTAGCATTATATTCTCTCTCCTTTTGTATTTCTTCCGTCATTAAATCTTCTGGTCTCATTTTTTATATTTTTAAATTAAATTTCTATTTTTACTCCTCTTCTGTTCCTAGCTCAGCACCGATATAAGGCACTGCATAAATCACTCCATTTTCATACTCGGCTAGGAAAATTTGCTGAACGCTCTCATACCCCATATCCTCCAAACGCTCTTTGAGCCATTCTTCTGTCTTATCAAGCGTTTCCAAAATCCCTAATTGCACCGTGCCATCAGTGATAATAGGATACTTCGGATTTTCCTCTCCCGCTAATACGATAATCAGCTCCCCATTCTGCTCCAGTACCGCTCTCTTTACCTCCTTCAAACGATAAACACCTTCTTTTCTCAGCTTAAAAGACACATCATGTGCTGTAAGCCCTGCCTTTTTACAAGCTTCTATATCTATCTGCCCTCTATTTATAATGATAAGTGGTTCACCATCAATGAGAACTTTTATCTGGTGGTTCTTAGTTTTAAGTCTTCTTAAAGATAGGATTAAGAATGTCCAAATCACTAAAATCATGAAGAACTCAAAGAGAGTGACATTAGGACTATAAATTACCCCACCAATAATGCCCCCCAGAACATAATTCTGTATTTGGTCCATCGCAGAGTTAGGCGCTAAATTACCCTTGCCTGACACATTGATGACCAATATCAAGGCAACTAATCCCAATAATAATTTCAGGAATACATTGAAATAAAAAAACTGCTCGATCTGTAACCAATCAAATATAGTCATCCCCTAAAACAAATCATTTTCAGAAATAGATTTATCATGTTTCGTATAAGCCGTAGGTCTCTTCGCAAAGAAATCATCTAACTCATTGGCAAATACCTCCTCCTCAAACCAAAGCATAGGCTTAACCTCCTCCATAGTGATGTTAAAAGGCTTTTGTAATCCTAATTGAACTAATGATTCATCTAATCTATACCTCATATAATTAGATAAGTCCTTCTTAGAGAAGAATTCTAATTCTCCATTTTCAAAAATCCAATCAAGCATCTTATCTTCTAACTCAATATAATTCTTCATAAAGTCTTCCACTTCCTTTCTTGCTTTTTCTTTCATCTCTGGGTTTTCCTCAAAGATTTTTCTAATGATAAAAATCCCTGCATTAGCATGAAGTTGTTCATCCACACTTGTCCAAGCGATGATATTTGCTACATTTTTCATATATCCTTTGAATCTAGTAAAAGATAAAATTGTAGCGAACTGACTGAATAAAGAAGCATTTTCTATAATTAAAGTAAAGAATAATATTCTCTCCAAAGCATTCTCCTTATTCTTAGCCAAATATTCTTTCAAAACTTGGCTCCTCTCCTTAAAAATAGGAACTTCCAAAAGATTTTCAAACTCATTATTATATCCTAAAACCTCCAATAATCTAGAATATGCCTCAGAATGCCTGAATTCACACTCCGCAAAAGTAGCTCCTAAACCATTAAATTCTGGCTTTGGAAAAAGGTCATATAAATCTCCCCAAAAAGTCTTTACCGATACTTCCACTTGAGCAATTCCCAACAAAGCTCTTTTCACTGCTTCTTTCTCTTCTATGGATAAATTAGACTTAAAGTCTTGAATATCCGCTGTAAATTCCACCTCTGAATGAACCCAAAAAGATTTATTCATTGCATCTACAAATTGCATCACTTCTGGATATTCAAACGGCTTATAACTTTCCCTTTTATCAAAAATTCCCATAATCTTTTTCTCTATTTTACTTTATAATTAAACTTCTGTTTCTTACAAATAAATATTTCCACAAAAATAAGAAGAAATTAAAGTTTTTCCTTATTAAATTTTTCCACACTATCCCAAAGTATTATAAATAAGACACTTAAATATATTTATCTATTTTATAATTAAACACCTACTTAATAACCATTTATTTATCAATAAAAATAATCAAACACTTTTAATCTAATAAACTTACCTACAAAAAAGGAGTACTAGAAAAACTAATACTCCTAAAAATCCTATAATAAGAACTTCTTATCCTTTTTTCAATGCTTCTGCACCAGAAACAATCTCCAAGATTTCATTAGTAATTGCTGCCTGGCGTGCTTTGTTATAAAATATCACCAATTCATTCTTCAAAGCTTTTGCATTATCCGTTGCTTTATGCATTGCCGTCATTCTTGCTCCATGCTCAGAAGCCACTGAATCTAGCACAGCCTTATATACTTGAGTCTTAATAGATTTAGGAATTAAAGTTTCCAAAATAGTTTCCTTATTTGGTTCATAAATATACTCCTCTTCCATTTGTTCCTCAACCTGCTCCGGCATTGTAATTGGTAATAACTTTTCCGTAATTACCTTCTGAGTTGCAGCATTGATAAACTTGTTATAAACCAAATAAACCTCATCAAATTTTCCTTCCTTAAAATCTACCATCACCCTATTTATCAATTTTGCTACAGCCTCAAAACTCAAACTATCATAAATAGAACTTTGGTTGTCATACACTGCTTTATTTTTTCTAATCGCATCATACACTTTCTTCCCAACCGTAAGCACTTCTATTTCTATCCCTTCATTCTCTTTATAATTAGTATTCAATTCTTTAATTACTGAAGAATTAAATGCTCCTGCCAATCCTCTATTGGAAGAAATAGTGATATAAAGAATTCTTTTAACTTCCCTTTTTTGAGCATATTCTGACAAAGTTCCTTCAGATCCCACACTTACTTTTTGTATCAATTCTTGAAGCTTCTCAGAATAAGGTCTAAGCATTGTAATGGCATCTTGTGCTTTTTTCAGTTTCGCTGCCGAAACCATTTTCATAGCACTTGTAATCTGCATCGTAGATGATATAGATGTAATTCTGCCTCTAATCTCCTTTAAATTTGCCATTTGAAGTTATCTTTTATAAGATTCTAATTTTTTAAAGAATCTTCTTATACTTTAATTATATTTTGCTACTAACTCTGTTGCCACCTTTTTCAATACATCGGTCAAATCTTTGTCAATTTTACCAGCCTTAAGAGCTGACATTACTTCAGGATGTACAGATTTTAATGTATCTACATAGTCTTTTTGGAAAGCTCTTACTTTTGCAACAGGAATATCTCTCAATAAGTTCTCCGTTCCAGCATAAATCATAGCAACTTGATCTTCCACAGGAAGCGGAGAATTTACTGGTTGTTTTAAGATTTCTACATTTTTCTCACCTTTAGAAATTACTGCTAATGTAGCAGCATCTAAATCGGAACCAAATTTAGCAAAAGCTTCCAATTCTTTATATTGAGCTTGATCAAGTTTCAATGTTCCAGAAACTTTCTTCATAGATTTTATCTGAGCATTTCCTCCTACTCTTGATACAGAAATTCCTACATTAATAGCTGGTCTAACACCTGAATTAAATAAATCAGACTCCAAGAAAATCTGTCCATCTGTAATAGATATCACATTGGTAGGAATATACGCTGACACATCTCCCGCTTGTGTTTCAATAATAGGTAAAGCTGTCAACGAACCTCCACCTTTCACCATCGGTTTTAATGACTCAGGTAAATCATTCATTTGAGAAGCTATCGTATCATCTTTAATAATTTTCGCTGCTCTTTCCAATAATCTTGAATGTAAATAGAACACATCCCCAGGATAAGCTTCACGACCTGGTGGTCTTCTTAATAAAAGAGATAACTCTCTGTACGCTACCGCTTGCTTAGATAAATCATCATAAACAATTAATGCTGGGCGACCAGTATCTCTAAAATATTCACCTATTGCTGCACCTGCCATTGGAGCATAAACTTGCATAGGTGAAGGATCAGAAGCATTAGCTGCAACTACTACTGTATAAGCCATTGCCCCCTTATCTTCCAATGTTTTTACAATTTGAGCAACCGTAGAACCTTTCTGTCCCACCGCAACATATACACAAAACACAGGCTGTCCAGCATCATAAAATTCTTTTTGATTCAATATTGTATCAATAGCGACAGTGGTTTTTCCCGTCTGTCTATCTCCAATAATCAATTCTCTTTGCCCTCTTCCGATGGGAATCATTGAATCAATTGCAACAATTCCTGTTTGTAACGGTTCGTTTACAGGCTGACGATAAATTACTCCTGGTGCTTTTCTTTCCAAAGGCATTTCATACAAATCACCTTCAATAGGACCTTTACCATCAATTGGATTCCCTAATGTATCTACCACTCTACCTAATAGACCTTCCCCTACTTTAATAGAAGAGATCCTATTGGTTCTATTTACTGTATCTCCTTCTTTTACTATTCTAGATTCTCCAAGAAGTGCTACCCCAACATTATCTTCTTCAAGGTTTAATACTATACCTTCAACTCCACTTTCAAATTTTACTAACTCTCCATATTGCACATTTTCTAAACCATAAATACGAGCAATACCATCTCCTACTTGCAATACAGTCCCAACCTCTTCTATATTAGATTGAGTATCAAAATTAGCTAACTGTTGTTTCAATATCGCAGATACTTCTGCTGGATTTATTCCTGCCATTTTATTGGTTGTTTTTTCTAATTAAGTTGAAATTCTTTTCTAAGATTAGCTAAGTGTGTTCTCACTGAGTTATCAATCTGCTGGTCTCCTACTCTTAGGAT
>CAUTLL010000014.1:0-12001 GCA_963539275.1 uncultured Flavobacteriaceae bacterium | reverse complement strand
CTCTTTTTAATGCGTCTCTTGATTCAATATCAAATTTAATTTCTTTTGCCATTTTCTTCAATTTTTTATTTTAATAATTTAGATTTTAAAATATTATACTTTTTACCCTAAAATCCCTAACAAATCTGACTCTCTCACGATAAGATAGTCCTTACCATCTAATTTTAGTTCTTGTCCAGCATATTTTCCATAAAGAACTCTATCTCCTACTCTCACAGTAAGCGGTTCATCTTTCTTTCCATTCCCTACGGCTACTACTACGCCTTCTTGTGGCTTTTCTTTCGCTGTGTCTGGAATTATCAATCCTGATGCTGTTTTTGTCTCTGCTGGTGCTGGTTCTACCAATACTCTATCTGCTAATGGTTTAAAATTTACTGACATATTCTTTTTATTTTTAGAATTAATTTATTTCAAAATCCCCCAATAATATGCCAACATTCCAAAAGAAACATTTTGGCACAAATCAACTTTATCTTAGGAAATTTTGACAGAAATACAATCTCAAATGTTATCTAAATATCTTTTTTAGTATTTTTGTAATGCATTAATTCAATAATGGACATTTAAATTAGTTAGATTAGCTACATTAATAGTTTTCTTAAGGAAACATTAAAATCATTTTATTTTGACACAAAAGAAAAAAATACTCATCAGAATTGGCTCCCTTCGTCACGGAGGAGCAGAAAAAGTTTTAGTAACATTTTTAAAAAATCTCCCTCCCCATCAATATGAAATTGATTTATTACTTAATCTCTATTCAGGAAAATATTTGCCAGAAATCCCCGATTGGATCAATGTTTTTTACCTCAACAAAGGTGAAATGATTACTACCAATCGCCCACAAGACATTCCCAAAAAGGCATTTCGTGTAATTTATCAATTTTTACTAAAAAAATTTCCACAACTTCTTTATAATCGTATTTTAAAAGGCAAAAAATACGATGTAGAGTTTGCTGCTATCCATGGATTTAGAGATGAAATTCTTAACTCTCCTTTGAAGTCTTCGAAAAAAATCGTTTGGATTCATAATGATTTAAGAAAAACAGAATTTCACAATTACACCAATGAAGAAATCAGAAAGTTTTTCGGATTTGACAAAATCATGGTCATCTCCGAGCATATCCAAAGAGATTTTGAAAAACTTGCACAAAATCAAGAAGAAAGAGATAAAATTACAAGAATTTATAATCCCTTGGACACCGAAGAGATTTTAAGGAAAAGTCAAGAGGAGATTCCTCATCATACCGATGAAAAAACACCAGTTTTTCTGTCTGTCGGTACAATTTTTCCTCAAAAAGGTTTTGACCAACTACTAAAAGCTCATAAACAATTACTAAATGAAGGCTTTCCTCACCGAATAAAAATTATAGGTGATGGTTATGATTTTAATAATATTGCCAATCTTTGCCATGAACTGGAGATAGAAAAATCAACTGAAATGCTTGGTTTTACAGATAATCCTTACCCTTATTTCAAAAATGCAGATTTTTATATTTTAAGTTCTCGATATGAAGGATTTCCTACAGTATTGTTTGAGGCTATTACTTTAAAGAAAAACATCATTGCTACCGATGTCTCTGGTGTGAGAGAATTACTTTGTAACGGAGATTTAGGATTGATTATTGACAATTCAGAAGAAGGCATTTATGAGGGAATGAAAAAAGCTCTAACAAATCCTCATTTTTTCCAAAAATACCAAGAAAAATTGAAGAATTACGAGATGCCTTTTACCTTAAATAACTCCATTAAAAGCATTACTAAAATCATTGATAATTTATGAAAACAATCATACAAAAAGATTTTTATCGTGAAAGCGGAAAGTGGCTATCTCATTTCCAAATTATAAAAAAATGTTTTAGTCCCAATTTACACTATATTTATTGGTTTCGTAATGCTCAAAAATATTCAAAATCATCCTTTTTAGGAAAGATTTATCGTATAATTTTGAGGCATTATCAAATAAAATATGGCTTTCAAATCTACCCCGAAACGGAGATTGGCGAAGGGTTTTATCTTGGGCATTGGGGAGCATTAGTTATTAATCCTAAGGTAAAAATTGGGAAAAATTGCAACATTGCCCAAGGTGTAACCATAGGACAAGCTAACAGAGGTGAGCGAATTGGCGTTCCTGAAATCGGTGATGAGGTCTGGATTGGTACAAATGCAGTGATTGCGGGACATATAAAAATTGGTAATAATGTACTTATCGCACCAAATGCCTATGTCAATACTGATGTGCCTTCTAACTCCATAGTAATAGGTAATCCAGCTCAAATAACTCCAAATGAAAAAGCCACAAATGGATATATTAACAATAAAATCTAATTCTTAATGGCAAATTCTTATAAAATTATATTTGAAAATAATAAAAAATGGGTAGAAGAAAAGTTAAATATTGATGCTAACTTCTTCAAAAATTTAGCAAAAGAACAAACTCCTGAATACCTTTATATCGGCTGTTCTGATAGTAGAGTTACCACCGAAGAACTCATGGGCATGAACCCCGGGGAAGTTTTCGTTCATAGAAATATTGCTAATTTAGTAAACACCTTAGATTTAAGTGTTGTTTCAACGATACAATATGCTGTAGAACACTTAAAGGTTAAACACATTATTATTTGTGGTCATTATGGTTGCGGAGGTATAGAAGCAGCTATGAGTTCTAAAAATTTAGGTTTGCTTAACCCTTGGCTTAGAAATATTCGGGATATATATAGACTTCATCATGTAGAATTAGATGCTATAGCTGATGAACATGAAAGATACAATAGACTAGTAGAACTTAATGTTCAAGAACAATGCATCAATGTAATAAAACTTGCATGTGTACAAGAACGGTACATTGTAGATGAATTTCCTATCGTGCATGGTTGGGTTTTTGACATCGCAACAGGAAAATTAAAAGATCTTAATTTAGATTTTAAAAATATATTGAAAGATATTCAAAAAATTTATAACCTTACAGACTCTGAATGGGTAATGAGCCGAAGACTTAATAAAAATATTAATAACATAAAATAAAAATAGCTACAATAAGATTTTGTAGCTGTTTTTTATCTCTTAATATGGATGCCTTTTTCCTTTCTTCAATACAGAATCCTCGGAATCCCCTAATTTGGAATGGTTCTCTAATCCATTAAGACTTATCCTCATTCCTAATAAATCTTCTTGAAGCTTTTTCCATTTTTGTATTGTTGCTAAAGATGTATGATCCAATAATTCCAATTTTTCAAAATTAAATCTTACTTCTTTATATTTTGTCAATGAATCCAAAAACTCACCTAATTTCATGTTATTAGTAAACAAAAGGCTTCCGTTTGCTTCTATTTCCGCTATTTCTGGATTGTTATTTACCACATCCATATTCAGATATAAGAAATCCCGAACCCTTGCCCCATTCATCATATTAATAATCACCTTTAATGCTATTCCAAATGCTACTCCAACCAACAAATCAGTAAACAAAGTAACTACTACCGTGGAAACAAATATCACAAATTGTCCCTTACCAACATGGAAAACATGCGTAAATTCCTTGGGATGAGCTAAATTGAACCCCACATAAACCAACATTGCAGAAAGTGCAGTATTAGGTATCATTTCAATCAATGGCACAGCAAAAATCACTGCTAATAACATAAATAACCCATGAAAAAAATTAGCCCATCTTGTTACTGCCCCATTAGTAACATTTGCGGAACTTCTTGCAACTTCAGAAATCATCGGTTGACCTCCCATTATTCCCGAAATAATATTCCCTAATCCTACCGCAGACAAATCTTTATTAAAATCTGATTTTCTTTTATAAGGATCTACTAAATCAATCGCTTTAGCAGTTAACAAAGACTCAATAGAACCTATTAATAAAAATAAGATGGTATACTGTACGAACACCCTTGTATGAGTTGTAACCCCTGAAAAGTCAGCTAACCAAACCCCATTTTTGAAAGTATCAAATATATTTCCTATCTCCACTAATGAGTAATTCGCAACCTCTCCTACTGTATCTTTATTCCCTATTTCAAAATAAATTCCCATGGGAATAGCCACCAATAAAACAATTAACGGAGCCGGAATTTTTTTGATAATAGGATTCTTTATCATCCCCATTCCAAATAAAATGACTAAACAAGTTAATCCAATAATCGTATTCTCCTTATTTGCTATCGAAATACTATTTGGAAGTGTTTTTAACAGCTCCATTGTACCTTTTCCAGCTAATGTATCTGGATTTATCCCTAAAAGCAAATGTAACTGCTTTGACATGATGATAATTCCAATCGCTGCTAACATACCATGCACTACAGCAGAAGGAAATAAATCTGCATATTTTCCCAACCTTAAGACTCCAAAAACAACTTGAATAACACCAGCTACCACAATAGTGGCCAATGTCAGTTTCCAGCCTATCTCTCCACCTCCAAATGCTGCTACAGCACCCGCACCAATAGATATAAGCCCCGCTGCTGGTCCTTTTACTGATAACCTAGACCCTGCAAAGAAACTCACGACAAGACCTCCTATAATAGCAGAAACTACTCCAAAAATAGGAGGAAACTCTGCAGCCTTAGCCACCCCCATACTCAAAGGTAAAGCCAATAAAAATACTAAAAAACCCGCAAGAGCATCTTTAGTAAAATTCTCTTTAAGTCCTGCTAATCCATCAGAAGGAATTTTGTATAAACTCATCGTAAAAAATATTAATTTATCTGTTCTTTTACAAGAAAAAATTTATGCAAATATTTTGCAATGATACAAATTTATAATATTTTATATTTTTAACAAATTTTAAATAAATCTTTGTAAAAATTTCTGTTGAGAACTGAATGCAATATCCTTTATATCAATACTTTCTCTTTTCAACCACAATATTTCTGAAATTTCATTCTTTTCTAAACTCATCGGTATTTTTTCATCTAAACGATACTCAAAAAATAAATCTAAAGTATTATAATCTATCCCTTGATAATGATAAACATTAGGCAAACTCATTATAAATTTTAATTTTTGAATGTCTATTTCTATATTGAGTTCTTCTTTTAACTCACGATAACAAGCATATTCTGCACTTTCTTTTGGGTCAACAAAACCTCCCGGCAAATCTAATTTACCCTTCGCCGGATATTGATTTCTCCTTGTAAATAATATTTCATCTTTATATAAAACTACCACAGCTACCGCCGCAGCACAATTATGATACAGCACAAAACTACATTTTATACAATGCCACTTCTTTCCTTCACTCCATTGCAAATTTTCTTTTCCACATTGGGGACAATATTTTAAATTCATTCTTGATTTATTAAATTCTAACGATTTCTTGGATGGTATTTTAAAATAACATCGTGCAATTCTTCTGTATCTAAATGAGTATAAATTTCTGTAGTTGTAATACTAGAATGTCCCAGCATCTCTTGGATATATCTCAAATCCACACCATTTTGCAATAAATGTGTCGCAAAAGAATGCCGAAAAGTATGCGGAGATATTTTTTTTGAAATTCCAACTTTATTAACCAAATCTTTGATAATCAAAAATATCATTTGACGAGATATTCTTCCCCCTCTTGAATTAAGAAATAAAATATCTGTAGATTTTTTATCTATTAAATCGTCCTTTATCGATTTATCTCTGACTTTAAGATACTCATCAATATACTTTAATGTTTCTTCTGCCAAAGGTACAAAACGCACTTTATCCCCTTTACCATCTACTTTTAGATAATATTCCTTAAAATTGATATTAGAAATTTTCAAATCTGTAAGTTCTGAAACCCGCAATCCACACCCATACAAAACCTCTACAATACATTTATTTCTTTTTCCTAAAACGGAAGTTTCATCTATACTTTCAGAAATTTTATTAATCTCCTCCAAAGACATGGTATCAGGTAAATAAATTCCTAATTTAGGAATTTCCAAAAGTGTAGCAGGATTATCCTCCCTCATCTCATCTTCCACCAAATACTTAAAAAACGCCTTAATGGAAGAAATCCAACGAGATTGAGTGCGCTCACTATAATGCTCCTTTTGAGTCGTTTGAAATAGAAATTCCTGTAAATTTTCATAAGAAATATCTATCGGAGAAACTCCTTGCAATTGCTCCATAGCAAATATTTTCAGCTTGCAGACATCTTGCCAATAAGCCTCTATCGTATTCTGAGAAGCATTTTTTTCTAACCTTAAATAGTTAATAAAATCCTCTATTCTCTCATCCCACATTATTCTGCAATTCTTCTTGTGAAATCTTTAAAATCTCTAATCCTGCATTTCTTAAAAATTCCAAGCCTACACTATCTGAATAATCATTAATATACACCAATCTCTTTATTCCAGCTTGTAATATCAGTTTACTGCACTCTCTACACGGAGAAAGAGTAAGGTAAAGCGTAGCTCCTTCACATGATTGAGTATTGCGAGAGATTTTAAGAATAGCATTTGCCTCTGCATGAAGCACATACCATTTAGTTTCATAATTCTCATCTTCACAACAATTATCAAATCCTGAAGGCGTCCCATTATATCCATCTGCAATAATCGTTCGATCTTTTACAATTAATGCTCCTACTTGTTTTCTTTTACAATAAGAAAGTTTCGCCCATTCTTGAGCCATTTTTAAGTAAGCTATATCAAACTTATTATGCATAATTTTTGATTTTAATATTATTCTTTACCCCACCCTTGAGCTGTAATTTTCACCAATTCATTAGACCCACGAAGCACGAGGTGATTTCCTTGCTCTAAATCTACAGCATGTCCTATAATTGTAAAATCCATATGATTTTTAATCTTATCATAATCATTTTGAGAAATTGTAAAAAGTAACTCATAATCCTCACCTCCATTCAATGCTGCTACGACAGGATTCAGGTTAAATTCTTCCGCTGTGGAAATTGTCAATTCATCCATTGGAATTTTTTCTTCATACACTCTAAACCCAACTCCCGACCGCTCTGATAAATGTAATATTTCTGAAGCCAACCCATCTGAAACATCAATCATTGCAGTAGGTTTAATATCTAAATCATTTAATATTTTCTTAATATCTACCCTTGCTTCTGGTTTTAATTGTCTTTCAAGAATATAATCATACCCTTCCATTTCAGGCTGCATATTTGGATTTTTAAGATAAACATGATGCTCTCGTTCTAAAACTTGCAACCCCATATACGCACCCCCTAAATCTCCTGTAACAACTAACAAATCATTACTTTTCACTCCATTTCTCTTTATTACATCTTCTTTTGAAATCCCAATTGAGGTAACATTTAATACTAAACCCGACTGAGAACTTGTAGTATCTCCACCTATTAAATCAACTTTGTATATTTTACACACTTGTGAAAACCCTGCGTAAATCTCTACTAACGCCTCAACAGGAAAACGATTAGAAACCGCAATAGAAACCATAATTTGAGTAGGAGTCGCATTCATCGCCACAATATCGCTTATCCCTGCAACCCCTACTTTATACCCCAAATGTTTCAAAGGAACATAACCTAAATTAAAATCTACTCCTTCTACAAACATATCCGTAGAAATCACTATCTTCCCTCCATCAGGGTTAATCACTGCAGCATCATCTCCTATCGCTAATTCAGTAGAAGAATTTTCTATATGAAAATTCTCCGTAAGATATTTTATCAAGCCAAATTCTCCCAAATGACTAATCGGCGTAAGTTCTTGATTTTTATTTTCAAACATAATTTTTTATTTCAATATTTTTATAACAAATATACAAAAATTGACCTGCCTCTAATTTCCTAAATTTATACTCTAAATAAAAAAGATTGCCTATTTACAATCCTTTTTCATCAATCTGTTAAAGCTATCTTTATTCCCATCAAAATAAAAACCACTCCCGAAAAATGATTTAATATCATATTAATTTTTTGATTTTTCTTAAACTTATCCGCAAAAATTGAAGAGAAATATCCCAAAATAATGAACCAAACCAATCCTAATAAAGCAAAAATAATTCCCAAAATAATAAAAGGAATAGATGATTGTAAATGTTCTTCTTGAATAAATTGAGGAAAAAACGATAAGAAAAATAAAGCTACTTTAGGGTTTAGCACATTCGTCACCATTCCACCACGGAAACTAGTCCATCTAGATTCCATTTGTCCCGTTTCATCAGTAAATTTCATCTGGCTTTCTTTGGATAACAATGCTTTAATTCCCAAATAAAACAAATATGCTGCTCCTAAATATTGTACGATGAAAAGCCCCATCGCCGATTGAGTTATTAAAACCGATAACCCTAATGCTGCTAAAAGTGTATGTACAATCAATCCTGCTATGATACCAAAAGTAGAATAAATAGCTGCCCTTTTTCCCTTACTTATAGATTTATTAATTACAAATATAGTATCTATTCCAGGAGTCATGGTAAAAAATATTACCGTAGTTACGAACAATGCAAAATCCTGTATTCCAAACATGTACTTTTTATATTTTAATACCTACAAAATTACAAAAAAATACATATTTCATCTCATTTTTGTATCTATTTGTTATTATTCTTATTATTTGATTTTTTACCTTTATCCCCAATAAAAAATATTAACAAATGAATTTAAAACATGCAGCTCTGGCATTAGCAACTCCTTTATTGATGAATGCCCAAGAAGTCATGACTCCTGAAATTCTTTGGCAATTGAGGAGAATTAGTGTTCAAGGAGTCTCTCCTGACCATACATCTGTGCTTTACAGAACAAGTCAAACCAATTTGGAAACTGAAAAAAGCAAACACGAAAATTTTCTATTAAACACCAGCACTTCCCTATCTCGCCCCTTTGACTTAGGTTCTAAATCTTTCATTCAATGGGATAAAAACGGAATTTACACCTCTGAAAATGGTGTTATATTTCGTAGCCAAGATTTAGGGAAAACTTGGAATACTTTTTATAATATTGGTCAAAATATTGAAAACATCAGAATCTCTCCTGATGGACAAAAAGTAGCTTTTAGTAAAAAAGTTCACTTGGAAAATATTTACGGAAAAGACCGCTACTCAGATACTCCCAAAACCACAGCACAAGTCTACACTGACCTTAATCATAGACATTGGGATACTTGGTATGAAGGGAAATTTAATCATATTTTTGTGGTAAATATTCAGCAATCTACCGAAAACGCGATAGATTTATTAGATGGAAAACCTTATGATTCTCCACAGAAGCCTTTTGGTGGAAAAGAAGATTTTATTTGGTCTCCAGACTCTAAACACCTTCTTTATGTAATCAAAGAAAAATATGGGAAAGAATATGCAACAAGCACCAATACAGACATTTTTGCTTATGATTTAACCTCAGGGAAAACACAAAATTTAACCCAAGGAATGATGGGATATGATGTAAATCCACAATTTAGCCCCGACGGTAAATATCTATTGTGGCAAAGCATGGCAAGAGATGGTTATGAATCCGATAAAAATGATATCTACATTATGAATTGGACTAATCAAAGTAAATCTAATCTTACTCAATCTTGGGATGAAAGTGTAACAGGTGATGTTTTTTGGGCTAATGATTCCAAAAATATTTATTTCACAACAGCTTTTAGAGGAACGAAACAACTCTTCTCTACCGACCTTATCCCCAATACCGTAAAGCAAATTACTAAAGGTGATTTTGATGTCAATAGTATTTTTGCACAATATAAAAACACCCTTTTTGTTACTAGGAATGATGCTTTTCATAGTCCTGAATTTTACTCAGTAGAATTAAAAAAAGGAACGATGAAACAAATCACTAATATTAATCAAGATTTTTACCAAAAACTAAATTTAGGACACTCTGAATTAAAAATGGTAAAAACAGATGATGGTAAGGAAATGGGTATTTGGTTTCATTACCCTCCTAACTTTGATCCTAATAAAAAATATCCAACCTTATTATATTGCCAAGGCGGTCCTCAATCTGCACTCACTCCTTACTTCAGCACTCGTTGGAACTTTTCCCTAATGACAGCTAACGGATACATTGTCGTAGCTCCGAATAGAAGAGGAATGCCTGGATGGGGAACTAAATGGAACGAAGCTATCAGCAAAGATTGGGGAGGACAACCTATTAAGGATTATCTTACTGCAACTGATTACGCGAAAACGCTTCCTTATGTAGATAAGGATAAAATGGCGGCTGTAGGTGCTAGTTATGGGGGTTATTCCGTGCTTATGTTAGCTGGATTACATGAAAATAGATTCAAATCTTTCATCTCTCATAATGGACTTTTTGATATGAAATCATGGTATGGCACAACGGAAGAACTTTGGTTTGCAAATTGGGAATTAGGAACAAATCCTTGGGACAATCCTCATCATGATGTCTTTACTAAGTTTAGTCCAAGTCATTATGTTAATAAATGGAATACCCCTCTTATGATTATCCAAGGTAACATAGATTTTCGAGTTCCATATGAACAAGGACAAGGAGCTTTCCAAGCTGCTAGACTTAAAGGTACAAAATCAAAATTCTTGTATTTTCCTGATGAAAACCATTGGGTTCTAAAACCACAAAATGGCTTAGTTTGGCAAAGAGAATTCTTTAATTGGCTCAAAGAAACTCTATAAAATAAAAGCGATATGGTTTATCATATCGCTTTTAATACAAAAAAATAATCATTTGTGATTTACAAATGATTATTTTATAATGATGAATTATTCTTCTGTATTTTCAACAGACTCTTCAGCTTTTACTTCTACTACTTCAGCAGTTTCTCTTTTAGATGAAGATCTTCTGCTTCTTCTTGTAGTTTTCTTAGTATCTGCTTTTGGATTATAAAGTTCATTGAAATCAACTAACTCTATTAGAGCCGTATCAGCTGCATCTCCAAGTCTGAATCCTGTTTTAATAATTCTACAATATCCTCCATTTCTTTCAGCAATTTTAGGAGCTATTGTTCTAAATAATTCAGTAACTGCTTCCTTATTTTGAAGATAAGAAAATACTGTTCTTCTGTTATGTGTAGTATCATTTTTAGCTTTAGTTAAAAGTGGTTCTACATATACTCTAAGAGCTTTTGCCTTAGCAACAGTTGTATTTATTCTTTTATGCTCTATAAGAGAACATGCCATGTTGGAAAGTAATGCTTTTCTATGAGAGGCAGTTCTTCCTAAATGATTAAATTTCTTTCCGTGTCTCATAATATAAAAAATTATTTATCAGCGTCTAATTTATACTTGCTAACATCAAATCCGAAGTTCAGCCCTTTTGAATGCACTAACTCTTCTAATTCTGTTAACGATTTTTTACCAAAATTTCTAAATTTCATCAAATCAGACTTACTGAAAGAAACCAATTCTCCAAGAGTCTCTACTTCTGCAGCTTTCAAACAATTGATAGCTCTTACAGAAAGATCCATATCTACTAATTTTGATTTCAGTAGCTGTCTTGTATGAAGAGTTTCTTCATCGTATTGAATAGATGCTTTCACCGCTTCTGTTTCCAATGTTATTCTCTCATCGGAGAATAACATAAAGTGATGTATCAAGATTTTAGAAGCTTCAGTCAAAGCATTTTGAGGAGTGATAGAACCATCAGTCTCAATATCTAATACTAATTTCTCGTAGTCTGTTTTCTGCTCTACACGATAGTTCTCAACACTATACTGAACTTTTCTAATTGGCGTAAAGATAGAATCAATCGCTATAGTTCCTACTGGAGCATTATTTAATTTATTTTGTTCAGATGGTACATAACCCCTTCCTTGATCTATATTAAATCTAATTTCAAATGAAACATCTTTTGCCATATTGCAAATCACTAACTCCGGATTTAACACCTCAAATCCTTTTATTGCATTAGAAAAATCCCCAGCAGTTATAGTTGTTTGATTAGAAATTTTTACGCTTACTTGTTCAGCTGGTGCATTTTCAATTGTTGCTTTTAATCTTAACTGTTTCAAATTAAGAATAATTTCAGTAACATCTTCTACTACACCAGGAATTGTGGAAAACTCGTGCTCTACTCCTTCTATCTTAATAGATGTAATAGCATATC
>CAUTLL010000013.1:0-12039 GCA_963539275.1 uncultured Flavobacteriaceae bacterium | reverse complement strand
GTTTTCAAAGGCTTGAGAATGGCGGGTAGAATGGGAGGAGAGCAGGTTACTGTTCAGAATCTTGAAGTGTTAAAAGTGGATAAAGAACAAAATCTTTTAGTAGTAAAAGGTGCTGTTCCGGGGGCTAAAAATTCTTATGTAATTATCAGAAAGTAATGGAATTAGTAGTATTAAATACATTAGGAAAAGAAACCGGAAGAAAAGTTTTGTTAGACGATGCTATTTTTGGTATTGAACCTAACCAGCATGCGGTTTACTTGGAGGTTAAGCAGTATCTTGCTGCTCAAAGACAAGGGACTCATAAGTCCAAAGAGAGAAGTGAAATTACAGCTTCTACTAAGAAGTTGAAAAAACAAAAAGGATCTGGATCTGCTAGATATGGTGATATTAAATCTCCGTTATTTAAAGGAGGTGGTAGAGTGTTTGGGCCAAAACCAAGAGATTACAGGTTTAAATTAAATAAAGCATTAAAGAGATTGGCTAAAAAATCAGTTCTTTCTCAAAAAATGAGAGAAAATTCTATCAAAGTATTGGAAGAATTAACGTTAGCTACTCCTAAAACTAAAGATTTCATTAGTGTAGTAAATGCTTTAGGTTTGGAAGGTAAGAAGTCTTTATTTGTTCTTGCTGAACCAAATAAGAATGTGTATCTATCTTCAAGAAATCTATCGAAATCAAGAGTGATGTATTATAACGAAATCTCTTCTTATGATTTAGTTAATGCAGGAGAAGTGGTGTTCTTTGAAGGTGCTGTGGAGAAGTTTCAAGAAAATTTAAGAAAGTAAGTCATGTCAATCATTATTAAACCAATCATTTCAGAAAAAGCAACTTATCTTACAGATTTGAGAGGGCAATATTCTTTTTTAGTGGATACTAAAGCGAATAAAATCCAAATTAAAAATGCTGTAGAAGAAGTTTATGGTGTAAAGGTGGCGGAAGTTAGAACTATGATTTATGCTCCTAAGGTTTCTTCACGATACACTAAAAAAGGTCTTCAAGTTGGTAAGACAAATAAATTAAAGAAAGCTGTAGTAGAACTTCAGTCAGGTGAAGTTTTAGATGTTTTTGCGAATTAATAAATAATTATAAACAATAGTAATGTCTGTTAGAAAATTAAAACCTATCACCCCAGGACAGAGATTCAGAATTGTAAACAATTTTGATGAAATTACTACCAATAAGCCAGAGAAATCTTTGACAATTGGTATTAAAAAATCAGGTGGGCGTAACAATACAGGTAAGATGACCATGCGTTACACCGGAGGTGGACACAAAAAGAAATACAGAATTATTGACTTCAAAAGAAATAAATTTGATGTTAATGCTACTGTAAAATCTGTGGAGTATGATCCGAACAGGACTGCTTTTATTGCTTTATTAGAATATGCTGATGGAGAGAAGAGATATATCGTAGCTCCGGCAGGTATTAAAGTAGGACAAGTTGTAGTTTCAGGAGAGAATGTAGCTCCAGAAATTGGGAACGCAATGAAGTTGAAGAATATTCCTTTAGGATCTGTTATCTCTTGCGTAGAGATGAAGCCGGGTCAAGGAGCTATTTTAGCAAGAAGTGCAGGTTCTTCAGCACAATTGACTTCAAGAGATGGAAAGTATGCTATTATTAAATTACCATCTGGAGAATCAAGAATGATTTTAGTAGAGTGCATGGCAATGTTAGGTTCTGTGTCTAATGGAGATCATCAACTTACAGTGTCTGGTAAGGCAGGTAGAAGTAGATGGTTAGGTAGAAGACCAAGGACTAGAGCTGTAGTAATGAACCCAGTAGATCACCCAATGGGAGGTGGTGAAGGTAGATCATCTGGTGGTCACCCAAGATCTAGAAACGGTAAACCAGCTAAAGGTTACAAGACTAGAAAGAAAAATAAAGTGTCTAACCGTTATATCGTATCTAAAAGAAAATAATTATGGCAAGATC
Organism: uncultured Flavobacteriaceae bacterium; assembly: GCA_963539275.1. Lineage (GTDB taxonomy): Bacteria > Bacteroidota > Bacteroidia > Flavobacteriales > Weeksellaceae > JABCPE02. The sequence goes on along the minus strand of CAUTLL010000013.1, from coordinate 10,106 downwards.
ACTTAAGAAAGGACCTTTTATTCACCATTCATTAGAGAAAAAGGTTCAAACGAATATAGAGTCTGGTAAAAAGACAGTAATTAAAACATGGTCTAGAGCATCTATGATTTCTCCAGACATGGTAGGTCAGACGATTGCGGTGCATAATGGGAAGTCATTTATTCCTGTATATGTAACTGAAAATATGGTAGGACATAAGTTAGGTGAGTTTTCTCCGACAAGATCTTTTAGAGGTCATGCGGGTAATAAAAATAAAGGAAGCAGATAGTCATGGGAATAAGAAAACAAAATAGCGCATTAGCTAGAAAAGAGGCAAATAGAGATGTTGTAAAAGCAAGTCTTAATAATTGCCCTTCTTCTCCAAGAAAAATGAGATTAGTTGCTGATATCATCCGCGGAGAAAATGTAAGTAAAGCATTATATATCTTAAAATATTCTAAAAAAGAAGCTTCTAATAAATTAGAAAAACTATTATTATCAGCAATTGCTAACTGGCAGGTAAAAAATCCAAATGCTGATATAGAAGCTGCAAATCTTTTTGTAAAAGAAATTTATGTAGATAGTGCAAGGCAACTAAAAAGACTTAGACCAGCTCCACAAGGTAGAGGTTATAGAATTAGAAAAAGATCTAATCATGTAACTTTAATTTTAGGTAATAAATCAGAAAATCAATAATCAAGGTATGGGACAGAAGACAAATCCAATTGGTAATAGATTAGGAATCATCAGAGGATGGGATTCTAACTGGTTCGGTGGAAACGATTATGGAGATAGAATCGCAGAAGACTATAAAATCAGAAGATACCTTGATGCAAGATTATCTAAAGGTGGAATTTCTAGAATTTTTATAGAAAGAACATTGAAATTAGTTACAGTTACAATTACAACTGCAAGACCAGGATTGATCATCGGTAAAGGAGGTCAGGAGGTAGATAAGTTGAAAGAGGAGCTGAAGAAGCTTACAGGTAAAGATATTCAAATCAATATTTTTGAGATAAAAAAACCAGAATTAGATGCTATATTAGTTGCTGATAGCATTGCTAAGCAGATAGAGAACAGAGTTTCTTATAGAAGAGCTGTTAAAATGGCTATTGCAGGTTCTATGAGAGTAGGAGCTGAAGGAATCAAGGTTCAGATTTCTGGTAGATTGAATGGAGCAGAAATGGCAAGAAGTGAATCTTTCAAAGAAGGAAGAATTCCATTGTCAACTTTCAGAGCAGATATTGATTATCATATCTCAGAAGCACACACTACTTATGGTAGATTAGGTGTTAAAGTATGGATTATGAAAGGAGAAGTTTATGGTAAAAGAGAACTTTCTCCGCTTGTAGGACAACAAAAGAAAGGACCTGCTTCAGGTAAAAAATCAAGAGAAAGAAAATAATTAATGAAATTTTAGGTTTGAAATTGAAAATTTTAAATGCCGTTACCTTTTAAAATCTAAAATTTGAAATCTAAGATCTAAAATTCTAAAATTATGTTACAACCAAAAAGAACCAAATTTCGTCGTGTTCAGAAAATGAAGATGAAAGGTAATGCTAATAGAGGACATCAATTAGCTTACGGAACATTTGGGATTAAAGCTATAGAAGGAGCTTGGATTACTGCAAGACAGATTGAAGCGGCTCGTATTGCTGCAACAAGATATATGAAGAGAGAAGGTCAGTTGTGGATCAAAATATTTCCAGATAAGCCTATCACAAAAAAACCTGCAGAGGTGAGAATGGGTAAAGGTAAAGGTGCTGTGGAATATTGGGTAGCAGTAGTAAAGCCGGGCAAGGTAATGTTTGAAATCGGAGGTGTACCTTATGATGTAGCGAAAGAAGCTTTAAGACTTGCAGCACAAAAACTTCCAGTAGTTACGAAGTTTGTAGTAGCAAATGATTTTGTTCAACCACAATAAATCTCAAAACAATGAAACAAGCTGAAATTAAGAACTTAAGCGTAGAGGATATTAAGGCTAAATTAGTAGAAGTGAGAGCAACTTATAGCAAAACTAAATTGGCTCATAAAATTAGCCCAATTGAAAATCCTATTCAAATCAGAGATTTAAGAAGAACAATCGCAAGACTTGAAACTGAGTTAACTAACAAACAATAATTTTCATTTTTAGCATGGAAAGAAATTTAAGAAAAGAAAGAATTGGAATAGTTTCGAGCAATAAAATGGAAAAAACCATTGTTGTTAGTGAAACTATGAGAATGAAACATCCGCTGTATGGTAAATTCGTATTGAGAACAAAAAAATATACAGCACATGATGAAAATAATGAGTGTAACGAAGGTGATACAGTTTTAATCCAAGAAACTAGACCTTTGAGTAAAAATAAGAGATGGAGATTAGTACAAATCATAGAAAGAGCTAAGTAATGTTACAAACCGAATCAAGATTAAAAGTTGCTGATAATACTGGTGCTAAAGAAGTATTGGTAATCAGGGTTCTAGGTGGTACTAGAAGAAGATATGCTTCTGTTGGTGATAAAATTGTAGTTACTATTAAAGATGCTACTCCATCAGGAAATGCAAAGAAAGGACAAGTTTCTAAAGCAGTAGTTGTTAGAACTAAAAAGGCTGTTCGTAGAAAAGATGGTTCTTATATTAGTTTTGATGATAATGCTTGCGTATTATTAAATGCAGCAGGTGAGATGAGAGGAACTCGTGTATTTGGACCAGTAGCTAGAGAATTAAGAGACAAAGAGTATATGAAGGTAATTTCATTAGCCCCAGAAGTTTTATAAATTTGTAGAAACGATGACAAAGTTAAAAATTAAAAAAGGAGATAATGTAATTGTTACTACGGGTAATAAGAGCATTAAAGGTAAAACGGGTGAAGTTATTGCAGTAATTAAAGAGAAAAATAGAGCCGTAGTTGCAGGTCTTAATATTGTAAAGAAGCATGTTAAACCTTCTGCATCTAATCCTCAAGGAGGTATTGTAGAGAAGGAAGCTTCTATTCATATTTCTAATCTAGCATTATTAGATCCTAAAACAGGTAAAGCTACCAGAGTAGGATATAGAATAGAAGGAGATAAGAAAGTGAGATTTGCTAAAAAATCTGGTGAAATTTTATAAAAAGTAAAAAATGGAATACATAGCTAGACCCAAAAAAATATACAAAGAAAAAATTGTTCCAGCAATGATGGAAGAATTTGGGTATAAGTCTGTAATGCAAGTGCCTAAATTAGAGAAAATTGTAATTTCTCAAGGTTTAGGTGATGCTGTGCAAGACAAGAAGATTGTAGACTATGCTGTAGAAGAGCTTACTGCCATTACAGGTCAAAAAGCAGTAGGAACTATCTCTAAAAAAGATGAAGCATCTTTCAAATTGAGAAGAGGAGTTCCAATCGGTGCAAAAGTAACTCTTAGAGCGGATAGAATGTATGAATTCTTAGATAGATTGACATCTTCTGCTTTACCAAGAATTAGAGATTTTAGCGGTATTAAAGCTGATGGTTTTGATGGAAGGGGAAACTATAACTTGGGTATTACAGAGCAAATCATTTTCCCAGAAATTGTGATTGATAAAGTGAAGAAGATTCAGGGTATGGATATTACTTTCGTAACATCTGCTAAGACGGATAAAGAAGCCAAAGTATTATTAACTCATTTCGGATTACCGTTTAAAAAGAACTAATCATGGCAAAAGAATCAATGAAAGCGCGTGAGCGCAAAAGAGAAGCATTAGTTGCTAAATATGCTGCTAAAAGACAAGCTTTAAAAGGAGCAGGAGATTACGAAGCTTTACAAAAATTACCTAAAAATGCTTCACCAGTTAGATTACATAATAGATGTAAATTAACAGGAAGACCTAGAGGGTATATGAGAATCTTCGGAATTTCGAGAGTTACTTTTAGAGAGATGGCAAACCAAGGGCTTATACCTGGTGTTAAAAAGGCGAGTTGGTAAAAATTTTTTATAAATCAAGATAATCAAGTTGTAATTTACTTTTCATTGGTAACTATAAGTGAAATAAATTGTTAGAAAAAGGGGGAGTGAATTACAATACTGATTGTCATTAACCAATATATTTAATAAAAGAAAAATGGTAACAGATCCAATTTCAGATTTCCTAACAAGAGTAAGGAACGCACAAAGCGCAGGCCACAAAGTGGTGGAAATTCCTGCATCAAAAATTAAAAAAGAGATTACTAAAATCTTATTTGATCAAGGTTATATTTTGAACTATAAGTTTGAGAATAACTCAGTTCAAGGAACGATTAAGATAGCTTTGAAATATGATAAGCAGACTAATAAACCTGCTATCAAGTCTATTCAGAGAGCATCTAGACCGGGTTTGAGAAAATATGCTGGTTCTACTGAACTACCAAGAGTATTAAATGGTTTAGGTATTGCTATCATTTCTACTTCAAAAGGAGTAATGACAGACAAAAAAGCTAGACAAGAAAAAGTAGGAGGTGAGGTAATCTGCTATGTATATTAATTTATAAATAGGAATAATGTCAAGAATTGGTAAATCAATTATAACAATCCCAACTGGAGTTACAGTATCATTTGCAGATAATCTAGTAACAGTGAAAGGCCCAAAAGGAGAACTTTCTCAGAAGGTTATTGGTGGGATTACTTTGGTACAAGAAGGTACTGAACTTATAGTAAACAGACCATCTGATTCTAAAGAACATAGGTCTTTACATGGTCTTTATAGAGCATTAATTAATAATATGATTGTTGGTACATCAGAAGGATTTACAAAACAATTAGAATTAGTGGGTGTAGGTTATAGAGCTTCTCATTCTGGTCAAAGGTTAGAATTGGCTCTAGGTTTCTCTCATAGTATTATATTGGAACTTCCAAAAGAAATTACACTAAATACAGAGACAGAAAAAGGTAAAAATCCAATTATTACTTTATCATCTTTTGATAAACAATTATTGGGAATGGTGGCTGCAAAAATCAGATCATTTAGAAAACCTGAACCTTATAAAGGAAAAGGTGTAAGATTTGTAGGAGAAAATGTTAGAAGAAAAGCTGGTAAATCTGCTTAAAATTTAGGAAAATGGCATTAACAAAAGTAGAAAAAAGAAACAGAATTAAAAGAAGAGTAAGAGGGAAAATCTCCGGTACTCAAGCATCACCAAGATTATCTGTATTCAAAAGTAATAAAGAAATTTACGCTCAGTTAATCGATGATAAAGAAGGTAAAACTTTGGTATTTGCATCTTCAAGAGAGAAAGGTACGGATATTAAAGGGACAAAAACTGAAGTAGCTGTGGCAGTAGGGAAAAGAATAGCTGAAAAAGCTAAAGCTGCTGGTTACGAAAAAGTAGTTTTTGATAGAAATGGTTTCGTATATCACGGAAGAGTAAAAGCTCTTGCAGATGGTGCTAGAGAAGGAGGTCTTCAATTCTAATTTTTAAAGTATCGAAATATGTTAGGAATAGATAATATAGAAAGAGTAAAACCTGGAGGATTAGAATTAGTAGATCGTCTAGTTGCTGTGAACAGAGTAACCAAGGTAACCAAAGGAGGTCGTGCTTTCGGATTTTCTGCTATCGTTGTAGTAGGAAACGAAGATGGAGTGATTGGTCATGGTCTTGGTAAGTCTAAAGAAGTTGCATCTGCAATTTCTAAAGCAGTAGAAGAAGCTAAGAAAAACTTAGTGAGAGTACCTGTAATCAATCATACAATTCCTCATCAAACATCTGCAAGATACGGAGGAGCTGATATCTTCCTAAGACCTGCATCTCACGGTACAGGACTTATCGCAGGGGGGGCGGTGAGAGCCGTTCTAGAATCTGCGGGAGTGCATGATGTATTGTCAAAATCTAAAGGATCTTCTAATCCTCACAATGTGGTTAAAGCAACATTTAAAGCATTGTTAGATATTAGAAGACCAGAAGAAATCGCAAGAATGAGAGGAGTGTCTTTAAATAAAGTGTTTAACGGTTAATTTTTTATAAGATGGCTACAATTAAAGTAAAACAAGTAAGAAGTGCTATTGGTAAAACTAAAGACCAGAAGTTAACTCTTAAAGCTTTAGGATTTAGAAAATTGAACCAAGTAGTTGAACATGAAGCTACACCTTCTATTTTAGGAATGGTAGCTGCTGTAAGACATTTAGTGGAAGTTCAAAAATAAAAATAATCTATAAAAAGATTTAATACTATTTTTTTGTATTAAATCTTTTGATTTGGATTTTTAATTTATATCAAATTATGAATTTAAGCAATATTAAACCAGCATCAGGATCTACTCATAATTCTAAGAGATTAGGTAGAGGACAAGGTAGTGGTAAAGGAGGGACTTCTACAAGAGGTCATAAAGGAGCAAAATCAAGATCGGGAAATTCTACAAAAATTGGTTTTGAAGGAGGGCAGATGCCCTTGCAAAGAAGATTACCTAAATTTGGTTTCAATAATGTAAATAGAAAAGAGTATAGAGGTATCAATCTAGACACTATTCAAGCATTGGTTGAGGCTAAAAATCTAACGGAAATTAATAAAGATATTTTAGTAGAAAATGGTTTGTCTTCTAAAAATGAATTAGTAAAAATATTAGGTAGGGGAGAATTGAAATCTAACATTTCTATTACTGCTCATAAATTTACTAAATCTGCTAAAGAAGCTATTAGTAAAGTAGGAGGTAAAGCAATTGTTCTATAATGAAAGAGAAAGGATTTATACAAACGCTAAAAAATATTTGGAGTTTAGAGGAATTAAGAGGAAAAATTATTTTGACAATTTCTCTCGTATTAGTGTATAGATTCGCTTCATATATTTCCCTACCAGCCATTAACTTGGATGAGGTAGGGAATCTTTTGCAACATTACCAAGCTCAAGGAGGAAACCAGCAAGGTGCAGGACTTTTAGGGTTATTATCTTCTTTTACAGGAGGTGCATTTAGCCGAGCTTCTGTATTGGCTCTTGGGATTATGCCTTATATTTCTGCATCTATCATTGTTCAATTGATGGGAATGTTAATTCCGTATTTTCAAAAATTACAGAAAGATGGAGAGAGCGGAAGAAACACTTTGAATCAAATTACAAGGTGGTTGACAGTCTTAGTTTGCTTGGTTCAAGCTCCTTTTTATTTAGGAACAATTACTACTGAAATTTTACCTCCAGCTCAATTCGGTACTGCTTATAATGTAGATCCTAATTCTTTAATGTTTTGGATACCAAGCATTGTAATTCTAGTTACAGGTTCATTATTTGCAATGTGGTTAGGTGAGAAAATAACAGATAGAGGGATAGGTAATGGTATTTCTATTCTTATTATGGTAGGTATTTTAGCTGATTTGCCGATGGCGTTTGTAGATGAAGTTAGTCGTCATACAAGTGGAGGAGGTTTAGGTTCTATCATTATTTTAGTAGAAATATTGGTGTGGTTATTGGTTATTCTTTTAGCAGTTTTACTTTCAGTTGCTGTAAGAAAAATACCAATTCAGTATGTAAGTAGAGCACAAGCAAGAGGAGGAGTGAATAGAAACTTGATGGATGGAGCAAGACAATGGATTCCTCTAAAAGTGAATGCAGCAGGGGTGATGCCAATCATCTTTGCCCAAGCTTTAATGTTTCTTCCCGGGCTATTAACAAAGGTTGATGAAACAAATACATTCTTTGCTGGATTTAGAAATGTATTTAGTTTGCAGTATAATGTATTATTTGCGTTATTAATCATTATATTCTCATTCTTTTATACAGCAATTTCTATTCCTGTTCATCAGATGGCTGATGATTTGAAAAGAAATGGAGGATTAATTCCTAAAGTAAAACCTGGTAAAGAAACAGCAAATTATATTGATGAAATTTTATCAAGAATAACTTTGCCTGGTTCAATTTTTTTAGCTACCTTTGCAGTTCTTCCTGCGATAGTTCATGGAATATTTGTTCAGACAGATAGATTTGCTCTATTTTTTGGAGGAACATCTTTATTGATTATGGTTAGTGTAATACTTGATACTGTTCAGCAGATAAATACATATTTATTAAATCATCATTATGATGGATTGATGCAGTCTAAATTATCAAGAATCAAATAAACTATAGATGGCAAAACAAACGCATATAGAACAAGACGGTGTTATAGTTGAGGCTTTGTCCAATGCTATGTTTCGAGTAGAATTGGAAAATGGGCATATTCTTATTGCTCATATCTCTGGTAAAATGAGGATGCATTTTATTAAACTTTTACCAGGAGATAAGGTGAGGTTAGAAATTTCTCCTTATGATCTTAGTAAAGGAAGAATAACATTTAGATATTAATCAAGACCAATAATTATAAGCTTATATATAAAGCATAAAAAGTATGAAAGTTAGAGCATCAATTAAAAAGAGAAGTGCGGACTGTAAAATCGTAAGAAGAAAAGGCAGATTGTACATTATTAACAAAAAGAACCCTAAATTTAAACAAAGACAAGGCTAATTAATAGCAAATTAAATTATGGCGAGAATTGCAGGTATAGATTTACCAAAAAACAAAAGGGGCGTGATTGGGCTTACTTACATCTATGGTGTAGGGAAGAGTACTGCGTCTGAAATTTTGAAGAATGCTGGTATCAGCGAAGATAAGAAAGTCAATGAATGGAATGACGATGAATTGGCAGCTATCAGAAATTATATCTCTGAAAATGTAAAAGTGGAAGGAGAATTAAGGTCTGAGATTCAGTTGAACATCAAAAGATTGATGGATATTGGATGCCAAAGAGGAATTCGTCACAGACTGGGATTACCTTTAAGAGGCCAAAGAACGAAAAATAACTCTAGAACTCGTAAAGGAAAGAGAAAAACTATTGCTAATAAGAAAAAAGCAAGTAAATAATCGTTAGAATTATGGCAAAACAAACTAAAGTAGTAAAGAAAAGAAAAGTAAAAGTAGAGGCGATCGGTGAGGCTCATATTCAGGCGTCTTTCAATAATATTATTATTTCTTTGACCAATAAAAATGGAGAAGTAATCTCTTGGGCATCTGCTGGTAAAATGGGATTTAGAGGTTCTAAAAAGAACACTCCGTTTGCAGCGCAAATGGCTGCTGAAAATTGTTCTCAAGTGGCTTATGAGGCAGGATTAAGACGAGTAAAAGTTTTTGTGAAAGGTCCAGGTGCGGGTAGAGAGTCTGCAATTAGATCTATTCATAATTCAGGAATTGAAGTAAGTGAAATTGTTGATGTGACTCCTATGCCACATAACGGATGTAGACCACCAAAAAGAAGAAGAGTATAATAATTATATTTTGAGACTTAAAGTGAATTTTTATATGGTTCACAGTTTTAAGTTTTGAATTTTACAAATCTAAATCATTTTATGGCAAGATATATTGGACCTAAAACGAAAATTGCGAGAAAGTTTGGTGTCGCAATTTATGGAGATGATAAAAACTTCGAGAAAAGAAGAAATCAACCTCCAGGACAACATGGACCAAACAAAAGAAGAGGTGCTAAAAAATCAGAATATGCTGTTCAATTAGCGGAGAAGCAAAAAGCTAAATACATTTATGGTATTTTGGAAAAACAGTTTGCGAATATGTTTGATAAAGCTCACAGAAGCAAGGGGGTTACGGGTGAAGTCCTTTTACAACTTTGTGAGTCTAGATTAGATAATGTGGTTTATAGATTGGGATTTGCTAAAACAAGAGCAGCAGCTAGACAATTAGTATCTCATAGACATATTACTATTAATGGAAATGTAGTTAATATTCCCTCTTATTTATTGAAAGTAGGCGATGTAGTTGCTGTAAGGGAGAAATCAAAATCTCTCGATGTGGTAGCTGATGCTTTGGCTTCTAAATCTAACTATGAGTGGTTACAATATAATGACGAGAAAAGAGAGGGGACTTTTGTTTCTGTACCAGATAGACTTCAAATTCCAGAAGATATCAAGGAACAGTTAATCGTCGAGTTATATTCTAAATAATAATTAATCAAATTCTTGCTCAACCCAATATTATGGCAATTTTACAATTCATAAAACCCGATAAGGTAATTTTACTAAATTCTACGGATTTTAGAGGTCAGTTCGAATTTAGACCTTTAGAGCCTGGGTTTGGTCTTACCATCGGTAATGCTTTGAGAAGAGTACTGTTATCTTCTCTAGAAGGATATGCTATTACATCTATTAAGATAGAAGGAGTAGAGCACGAGTTTTCCACAAT
>CAUTLL010000012.1:0-12068 GCA_963539275.1 uncultured Flavobacteriaceae bacterium | reverse complement strand
TTGTTCTTCGCTCCAGAACTTTCATCCACTTAACCCCACCGACTGGAAAAGTGTAAAATTCGTTAAAGCAGAAAATATAGAGGAAGTGATTAACTTTTTCAGAACCTCCAAAGAAGTTACAGCTAAAAAAATTACTCTCTCTTTCAAAGGAAAGAGAAGACTAATAAAATTATATTTAAAATCTTTATTCTGAAAAAATTTATGAATTGATAAACACTTGTTCAAATTTTTTCATCACAGAAGTAGGATTGAAATCCTTAGAATAGCAATCCCAGTCTGTATTATTATCTGGATGAAAATTAGAAAGAATATTTTCTAAGTCATCTTGGTTGTGATATAAAATGGCTTTTTCTTTCAGAATATCTATATGAGATTTTTCATCAGAAAGTGCCCAAGTGATGATAGGTTTATTTTTAATAGAAAACTCCCCGACAGCCATACCAAAACTTTCGCCTTGCCTCCTTGCGTGTAGAAAAGCATCTGAAGTATTGATAAATTTTACTTTTCTGTCTATATCCAAAGTAGGAGGCAAAAATATAATATTTCTGTATGGTCTAAAGATATTTCGCTTCACAAAACAATCTGTTCCCATAAATAGAAAGTAAATATTTTTGTTCTTACAAGCAACCCTTTTCACTGCTTTATGAACAAAATCAATATCAAAAGTTTCTCTCCCTCCATATCGAGCAAATACAATGGCATCTTTTGGTATTCCAAGATCCTCTCTCAAATTTCCCTTTACATTAGGTAGATTTACTATATGAGGAACAAAAGGAATTTGTCCATTACTCATAGTCTTGGATAACCATTCTGATACATATGCATACACATTTCCATAAGGTTCATTGTATTTAAAAACAGCGTGAATAGCTGTTTTCACAATATCAATAGGAGCATCATCTTCTATTTTCCCAGATTTTATGGCATAATATAAATCTGCTTTTGATGTTTCTATTATTTTATTTCTCTCCTTGTTATCTACATAAGAATAAACCTTAAATTTATTTGAAAACTTATCAATAGCTTCTTGTACATTGCTTGGACTATTTTTAGGAAACATAATAATGGATTCATTCCCAAGAATTTCTTCATTGTATGTTGCGTAATCAAATAAGGCATTAGATGTACCTCTATAGCAAAGCTGATTTTCGTGAAAGATAATTTTCATATTTAATTTAGAGTTTCAAAATAAATTATTTCCTATCCATTTACACAAACAAAGGTATAAATTTTATCACAATAGTTATAACAGAGCTTACTATTCAGAATCTGTTTTATATAATCCACCAAGACAAAATATCAAAAAACTAAAGGAAAAGAGAAAAAAGAAAAGGATGTTTATTTTTATGATAACACCCATTGGTCAATGAAGAGTGCAAATGCCATGTCTGAGCAGATTTATAAAATAATACAACGCAAAAAGACTATTGAATAATAGTCTTTTTTATTTTAATTCCCTCTCGCATAATCGTCTTCTAATCTGATAATATCATCTTCCCCAAAATAAGTTCCCGTCTGCACCTCTATGAAAACCAAAAGTTCAGAACTTCTGTTTTCTATTCTGTGTTTAGCTCCTAATGGAATAAAAATGCTCTCACCATACTTCACTACATATTCTTCTCCATCTAACACCACTACAGCCTCACCTTGCACCACCGTCCAAAATTCCTGTCTATGATGATGATACTGATAAGACAAACGATGTCCCGCATTTACTTCTATTCTTTTTAATTTATAATTCGCTTCATCCTCTAAAACATAATATTTCCCCCAAGGTCTCTCTCCTATCTCTAACATAGTTTCTAATTTTTATTTTAATGTATAAATCGTTCCTTCTTTTCCATCTTTTAACTCTATTCCTTGCTCTAAAAGTTTATCTCTGATTTGATCCGAAAGTTCAAAGTTTTTCGCCTTTCTAGCTTGATTTCTTAAATCTATCAAAACCTTCATCGCTTCATCTAGCTTTTCACCACCTCCGTTTTCTTCTATTGATTCTAATCCTAAAACATCAAAAACCAAGGCATTGAGCACAGTTTTTAATTCTTCCAATTCATTTACTGATATTTTTTCATCACCTTCTTTGATTTGGAAAATCCATTTTACCGCTTCAAAAAGGTAAGAAATTAAAATCGGACTATTAAAATCATCTGTCAAGGCTTGATAGCATTTGTCTTTCCATTCTTTCAATTTTGATTGACTTTCAGCTACTTGCTTGTGATTTTCAATTTCTAAATTATTCACAATTTTCACTGCCTCCATTAGTCTATAAAAACCTTTTTCACTCGCTACCATTGCATCATTAGAAATATCCAAAACACTTCTGTAATGAGCTTGTAAAAAACAAAATCTCACGACACTCGGATGGAATGGCTTTTCAAAGAAATCATTATTCCCAGAAACAAGTTGCATCGGCAAGATATAATTCCCTGTTGATTTACTCATTCTTTGTCCATTCATTGTAAGCATATTGGCATGCATCCAATAATTCACAGGAGACACGCCATTCACTCCTTTTCCTTGTGCTACTTCACACTCATGATGTGGGAATTTCAGATCCATTCCTCCTCCATGAATATCAAACTTATCTCCTAAATATTTTGTACTCATAGCTGTACATTCTATATGCCAACCAGGAAATCCCTCTCCCCAAGGCGAATTCCATCTCATAATATGTGCAAGAGATGCTTTTTTCCAAAGAGCAAAATCTGGTGCATTTTTCTTTTCACCTTGTCCATCTAAATCACGGGTATTCGCAAAAAGTTCCTCTATGTTTCTGTTAGAAAGTTCGCCATATTTCAATCCTTTTTCATTATAAGCCAAGACATCAAAATATACCGAACCGTTGCTTTCATATGCCAAACCTTTATCAATGAGTTTTTGGGTCAATTCTATCTGTTCTAAAATATGCCCTGTGGCAGTTGGCTCTATTGTTGGTGGCAACAAATTAAATAAATCCAGCACTTTATGAAAATCGACCGTATATTTTTGCACTACCTCCATTGGCTCTAATTTTTCCAATCGAGACTGCTTCACAAAACGGTCATTATCAACATTACCATCGTCTGTCAAATGCCCTGCATCAGTAATATTTCTCACATAACGCACTTTATACCCTAAAAATTGAAGTGTCCTAAACACAAAATCAAACGACATGAAAGTACGCACATTACCTAAATGCACATTACTATACACAGTAGGTCCACAGACATACATTCCCACATTTCCATCGGTAATAGGTTTGAATACTTCCTTTTCTCCTGAAAAAGAATTATATATTTTTAATTGATACGACATTTTAGTATTATATTCAACCCACAAAAATAATTATTTTTTTGATTAAAAATATGGATTTTTTACAATTTAGTTAAATTTTATTATTTATATTGCTCATTTTTTATCAAAACAACATGGACAAAATACAATTCATCAACCAGAAATGCCTTATTACTGAACAACACATCAAAGCTGTTTTACAACTTCTTTCAGAAGATGCTGCGATTCCATTCATTGCTCGATATAGAAAAGATCAAACGGGAAACCTCAGCGAAGTTCAGATAGAACAAATCTCAAAAACAGCAAAAATTTTTGATGAAATTACCAAGAGGAAAGAAAGCATTTTAAAATCCATAGAAGAGCAAAAAGGTCTCACACCTGAACTTCAACAAAAAATAAATCAAAGTTTTAATTTACAAGAAATTGAAGATTTTTATCTCCCTTTTAAGAAACGAAGAAAAACTAAAGCCGATTCTGCTCGTGAAAAAGGTTTAGAACCTTTAGCAAAAATCATTATGGCTCAAAATACTGCTTCTGATACAAAAACCTTGGCTGAAAAATATTTATCTAATCAAATAAACTCCCAAAAAGAAGCTCTACAAGGAGCGAGAGATATCATTGCAGAATGGATTAATGAAAACCTCTATATCCGAAAAAATATTCGTAAAATTTTTCAACGAAAAGCAATAATCTCCTCAAAAGTAGTTAAAACTAAAAAAGAGGAAGAAGAGGCTCTAAAATTTTCTCAATATTTTGATTGGAGTGAAAATTTAAATAAAATTCCCTCCCATCGTTTATTAGCAATGCTTCGTGCAGAATCAGAAGGTTTTATCAAAATCAGCATTGATGTTGATAAAGAAGAAGTCATCCACTTTATGGAAGGCAATTTGATTAGAAATAACTATCCCTCTTCACTACAAATTTCCCTTGCAATTGAGGATGCCTATAAAAGACTTTTAGAGCCTTCCATTTCAAATGAAACTCTTCAAGAAGCAAAAGCAAAAGCTGATGAAAAAGCCATTGCTATTTTTGCAGAAAATTTGAATCAATTACTCCTCGCTGCACCTTTGGGAGAGAAAAGAATTTTGGCCATTGACCCTGGGTATAAAACAGGTTGCAAAGTAGTGTGTTTAGATGAAAAAGGAGATTTACTTCACAATGAGACTATTTACCCTCACGCTCCACAAAACGAAACTGCCACAGCGATGAAAAAAATACGCTCCATGGTCAATGCCTATCAAATAGAGGCAATATCCATCGGAAATGGCACAGCATCACGAGAAACAGAAAATTTCATCAAAAAAATCCACTTTGACCGACCGCTACAAGTCTTCATTGTATCCGAAGCAGGAGCCTCTGTCTATTCTGCAAGTAAAATAGCTCGAGAGGAATTTCCTAACTATGACATTACGGTTCGTGGTGCTGTTTCTATTGGACGAAGGCTGGCTGACCCCTTGGCAGAATTAGTTAAAATAGACCCTAAAAGTATCGGTGTGGGACAATATCAGCACGATGTAGACCAAACTTTACTCAAAGAAGAATTGGACAACACTGTAATAAAATGTGTAAATTCAGTAGGAATAAATATTAATACTGCAAGTGTTTCTCTATTAAGTTATGTTTCTGGAATTGGTGAAAAATTAGCAGAAAACATCGTGAATTATCGTACCGATAACGGGGCTTTTCAAAATAGAAATCAAATCAAAAAAGTTCCGCGCTTAGGAGAAAAAGCATTTCAACAAGCTGCTGCTTTTATCCGAATAAAAGACAGTCAAAATCCATTGGATAACTCCACTGTACACCCTGAAAGTTATGAAATTGTAGAAAAAATGGCAAAAGATTTGGGCATCAACACCTTAGAACTTATTGCTAATGAAGAAAAAATCAAGCAAATAAATCCCGAAGATTATATTTCTGAAAATATCGGAATTTTAGGAATTCAAGATATTATTAAAGAGCTTTTGAAGCCAGGACTTGACCCAAGGAAATCCGCCAAAGTATTCGAATTTGACCCTAATATTAAAACTTTTACAGATGTGAAAGTAGGTATGATTTTACCATGTATCGTGAATAACATCACTGCCTTTGGATGTTTTGTTGATTTAGGAATTAAAGAAAGTGGACTTATTCACATTTCTCAACTCAAAGATGGCTTCGTGAGTGATGTAAATGATGTTGTGAAAATTCATCAACAAATCCACGCAAAAGTAATAGAAATAGATGAGCAAAGAAAAAGAATAGCCATGACTTTGATATTTTAATCTTCCTCTATTCAAAAAAATAATTAAATTTGCAAGAATAAATATACAAAATATGAGTTGTGGATGTAAAACATCTGGCGATTCTTCGTGTGGCAGTTGCTCTACCAAGAGTGCCACTGGTTGTGATAAAGTAGATACCTGCGGGAATAGTTATAAGCTGAATATATTTGATTGGCTTTCTAATATAAAAGCCCCACAAAACCAATGTGATTTTGTGGAAGTAAGATTCAAAAATGATAGAAAATCTTTTTATCATAATATTCATAATTTGCCCCTGCATATCGGCAGCATTATCACCGTAGAAGCAAGTCCAGGACACGATATAGGAGTTGTAAGTCTCTCTGGAGAATTAGTCAGAATACAAATGAAAAAGAAAAAATTCTCCGAGGTACAAGCTCCAAAAATATACCGAATAGCCTCACAAAAAGATATAGATATTTGGCAAGAGGCAAGAAAGAAAGAAGACAGCATAAAGATAGAAGCCCGAAAAATAGCCAGACATCTCAATCTTGAAATGAAAATTACAGACATTGAATACCAAGGAGATGGTACAAAAATAACTTTCTACTATACTGCAGAAGGAAGGGTGGATTTTAGACAGCTGATAAAAGAATACGCTATTGCCTTTCATACTAAAATAGATATGAAACAAATAGGCTATCGACAAGAGGCCGCTAAAGTGGGTGGTATTGGTTCTTGTGGACGAGAACTTTGTTGTTCCACTTGGCTTACTGATTTTCGATCTGTTAATACCAATGCTGCAAGATATCAGCAATTAAGCATTAATCCGCTAAAATTAGCAGGACAGTGCGGAAAGCTTAAATGTTGTCTTAACTTTGAATTAGATAGTTATGTAGATGCATTAAATCATTTCCCATCTTCTAATACTATATTAGAAACAGAAAAAGGCAAGGCTTTTTGTATCAAAATAGATGTTTTTAAGAAAAGAATGTGGTTTGCCTATGTGGATAACTCTATGCTTTGGTATGATTTAAGCATCAAAGAGGTTAAAGAACTAATTTCCATCAACAAAAAAGGAGAAAAAACTTCACCATTAGAAGACTATAAAAATAAAAATCTATCTACTTCTACTCATGAAGATTTAGATTTAATCCAAGAAAGTAGTATTGACCGCTTCGAGAAAAAGAAAAACTCCTCTAAAAAGCATCATAATAGAGGGAAGCTTCCAATAGATAAACAAGAAAACAACAACCAAACAATAAATCAAAAAACCCAACACATTACAGATAAACCACAAAAACATAAAAATCAAAAAAAACATCATAAAAAGATTAACGACACAAAAAGAAAACCTCAACCCCCTAATGAAAATAATCATGAATAAATTCTGGTTGATCTTAATTATTTTGATTGTAAGTATCAGCTGTTCAGAGAATGGAGAAATCTACATGACTCCAATAAATAATCTCTGGAAAAAAGATGACAGCAAAACTATGGAATTTGAGATGAATAATTCTCAAACGCCTAAAAATATCACTTTCATTGTAAGACATAACAACGAATATCCTTACAGCAATTTATTTTTAATTTCACTTATTAAAAACACCAAAAATGAAACCATAAAAACGGATACTTTGCAATATATTTTGGCAAAACCTAATGGAGAATGGCTTGGGAGCGGATTTGGAAGTGTAAAGGAAATTCTACTTCAATACAAAAATAATTATTCATTTCCCAGCAATGGTCAATACCTGATAGAAATAAAACAAGGCATGAGAGCAAATGAACTCAAAGGAATAGAAGATATTGGCATTAAAATAGAAAATGTGAATTAACACTATAAAAAATGGAAAACAAAAAATCTAGCGTTAGCAAATGGATTAAATTCATTTGGCTTTCCTTTTTCGGAATGGTCATAGGATTGGTTCTGCTATTTTTCTCTGTATCACAAGGCTTTTTGGGAGAAATGCCTGATGTGCAAGATTTAGAAAATCCTGATATTTATGTAGCATCAGAAATCATCTCTTCTGATGGCGTAGTTCTTGGAAAATTTGAAAAAGAAAAAACACAACCCATCACTTACCAAGAGTTACCTCCTCACTTAGTCTATGCTCTCTATGCAAAAGAAGATGAGCGATTTAAGGAACATTCAGGAATAGACTTAAAATCTGTCATTAGAGCTGTTTATTATCGTGGTAAACGCGGTGGTGGCTCCACCATTACACAGCAATTAGCTAAACTTCTATTCACAGGAACTGCTTCACAAAATAAAATCCAAAGAGCATTCCAAAAACTGAAAGAATGGTCTGTTGCCGTAAGTTTAGAGAAAAGATATACTAAAGAAGAAATCATTACTCTCTATTTCAACAAATTTGATTTTCTTTATAATGCCAACGGAATAGAAATGGCATCAAAAGTTTATTTCAATAAAAAAACTAAAGATCTTACTCTTTCAGAGGCCGCAACATTTGTAGCCATGCTTGAAAATCCAGTGAGAAACAACCCTTTGAGAAATCCCGAAAGAGCAAAGGACAGAAGAAATACTGTTTTGAAACAAATGCTTGAAACTCAATATATAGACCAAAACACTTACGACCGTGTAGTAAATGAGCCTATCGTCACAGATTATCAAAGCATCAAAACTGTAGATCAAGGATATTCCGCCTATTATAAACATTATTTAAGAAAAGAAATTTCTGCTTATCTTAAAGATTATGAAAATGAAACAGGAAAACCTCTAAATCTCTATAAAGATGGACTAAAAATCTATGTAACTCTAGATTCTAAAATGCAAAAATATGCTGAAGATGCTATAAAAGAACATTTAACAGACTTACAAAGAAGATTTGATAACGAGCAAAGCAGAAATCCTAAACGCCCTTACTATCATCTATCTAATAATCAAATAGATGATATTATGATGGCTGCAGTGAAAAGAACAGGGCGTTACAGACAGTTGAAAAATGCTAATGTTCCTGAAGATTCTATAATAATGGAATTTAAAAAACCTATAAAAACTTCTATCTTCTCTTGGAATGGAGAAAAAGATGTAGAAATGTCCCCATGGGATTCTATTCGTTATCATAAACAAATTGCTCAAGCAGGCCTTATGGCAATGGAGCCCATAACAGGAGATATTAAAGCATGGGTCGGTGGTATTAATTGGCATCATTTTCAATATGACCATGTAAAGCAAGGTAAGAGACAAGTAGGGTCTACTTTTAAGCCTTTCGTTTATGCTGCTGCAATTATTAATTTAAATATGACACCTTGTGACCCCATCTCTAACGCTTCTTTCTCTAAAGGTTCTTGGCATGTTAAAGGTTCTGGAGGAACATTACTAATGAAAGATGGTCTGGCTCATTCTAAAAACCCTATTGCTGTAAGATTGATAGAGAAAGTAGGACCTAAAAATGTAATTCAATTAGCGAGAGATATGGGTGTAACGGAGGAAATACCAGATAATCTCACCATTGCTTTAGGATCATCTGATATTACGATTTATGAAATGTTAGGAGCTTATAGTACATTTGCAAATTATGGTAATTATATAAAACCAGAAATGATTTGGCGTATAGAAGATGGTAACGGAAGAGTTATCAAGGAAGTAAAACCAGAAATCCGTGAAGTAATGAATCCTATTCACGCCTACACTATGATAGATATGATGAAAGGGGTTACAGCATACGGGACAGCATCAGGTGAATTAAGAAGAATGGGAATCAATGCTGAAATTGCAGGGAAAACTGGTACTACCAACAACAACTCTGATGGTTGGTTCATAGGAATTACTCCAAAATTAGCCACAGGTGTTTGGGTAGGTTGGGAAGATAGAGCAACTCACTTTTATAGCACAGGAGAAGGTCAAGGAGCAAAAATGGCTCTTCCTATCTGGGGATATTTTATGCGAAGAGTTTATGCGGATAAAAGCTTGGGAATTTCTCCTGCTGACACTTTTGAAAAACCTTCTGATTGGACAGGTAAATGCTCTGACCTACATGGTCTTGGAGGCTATGGAGATGAAGGAAATCTACAAACCATAGACCAAATCCGAAACCCAAAATCATCAGGGGAAAATTCTAATAATAGAACTATTAACCGAGATGAAAATATTAATCAAAGCTTAAACCAGTCCGAAGAGATTGATTTTAATCAATAAAAAATAGTTAAAATGAATAATTTTCCAGATATAGAAGATGATTTTTTCATAGGTAAAGAGCATACACCTTTGAGAGATGATGCCTTTGATAAATCTCCAGAGGAAAAAATAGAAAAAATTCAAGGGCTTTTTCAAGAAATTATGGAAACTTTAGGATTAGATTTAACTGATGATAGTCTTAAAGATTCCCCAAAAAGAGTTGCAAAGATGTATGTCAATGAAATTTTCGGAGGACTGCTTCCAGAAAATAAACCTTCCATTTCTACATTCAAAAATGAGTATAAATACCGTCAGATGCTTGTAGAGAAGGACATCACTGTGTATTCTTTTTGTGAGCATCATTTTCTTCCCATTATCGGGAGGGCTCATGTTGCTTACATTTCTAATGGTGAAGTCATTGGGCTATCCAAAATTAATAGAATTGTAGACTATTATGCCAAAAGACCTCAAGTTCAAGAGCGTCTTACAATGCAGATAACCCAAGCAATGAAAGAGGCTCTTAATACAGAAGATGTAGCATGTATTATTGATGCAAAGCACCTTTGTGTCAATTGTAGAGGAATAAAAGATACCGCAAGTAGCACTATCACTGCAGAACTAAGTGGTCTGTTTAAAAATAATCCTACCACGAGAAAAGAATTTCTCCATTATGTAGGTAATCATCATATTTCTTAACCCATTAAATACATTATATTAAAATGAATACAGAACTTCAAAAACAATTAGAACTCGCTCAAAAAGCACAAGTTGAATGGAAAAAGGTAAGCTTTACAAAAAAACAAGAGTTAATCAAAAACCTTTCTAAAAATATTTTAGAAAATGTAGAAAAATATGGTCAACTAGTTACCCAAGAAATGCACAAGCCTATTGCACAAGCAAAAGGTGAAGTTAAAAAATGTGCATTAGTAGCTGATTACTATATCAATGCGACGAATGTTTTACAACCAGAAAAAGTAGAAACAGAACTTTCTGTAAGCGAGGTTCTTTATCAACCAATGGGAGTTATCTTAGGAATTATGCCTTGGAATTTCCCATTTTGGCAAGCTCTTCGTTTTGCGATTCCTACTATTTTAGCAGGAAATACTATTTTACTGAAACACGCCTCTCTTTGTAAAGGTTCGGGAAGAGCCATTGAAGAATTATTCAGAATATCAGGATTTCCAGAGGGTATTTTACAGAATATTGAGTATTCTTATGATGATATTAACGAGCTCATCACTCACCCTATCATCAAGGGAGTCAGCCTCACGGGTAGTGAATCTACAGGTAGAAAAATTGCCAGTTTAGCAGGAGCAAACATCAAGAAATCTCTATTAGAATTAGGAGGTAATGATGCTTTCATCGTTTTAGATGACACAGATTTAGCGGCAACAGCAAAACAAGGAGCAGCTGCAAGACTAAGAAACAACGGACAAGCATGTACTTCAGCGAAGAGATTTATCATTCAAGAAAATGTATTCCCTGAATTTGTAGAAAATTTGGTCGCAGAATTTAAGAAGTATGAACTGGGGGACAAATTTGATGAAAATACTCAACTGACGGGCTTAGCAAGTAAAGCCTTTGCAGATGAACTACAAGAGCAATACGAAAAAGCCATTGCTCACGGAGCGGAAATTATCCTTCCATTGGAGCGTGTAGATGAATTGTCCTTCAAACCAGGGCTTATCAAAATGAATTTAGATAATCCAATGATAGATGAAGAGCTGTTCGGGCCACTCGGAATGCTTATCTCTGCGAAAGATGATGATGAGATTCTAAAAATTGCTAATAATTCTAACTTTGGATTAGGAAATTCTGTTTGGACGAAGAGTAAGGAGAGAGCCTATTTCTTTGCAGAGAATTTAGAGTCTGGTACTGTGGCTGTCAATAAAATGATGACCTCTGACCCACGCTTCCCATTTGGAGGTACAAAAAACTCTGGATATGGGCTGGAACTCTCCCTAAAAACCCTCACAGAGTTTTGTGTAACTAAAAGTATCTTTGGAGAAGTTTAATCTTCATCAATATAAAAATCTCACCAATATTTTGGGTGAGATTTTATTTTTTATTACCTAGAATTATTCTAAATTTGTAAAGAAAAAAAAATAATATTTTTTATCATGAGTTTAAATAATTTGAACAATCTGCACCTCACAGAGCAGCAGGTTACGGCATTACAACAAGCCATCACGAATTTAGAAACGGCTCTGAAGCCTATAAATATCAATCTCTCTCCAGAAGACCGCACGAAATACGGAAGAGTGAATGAGCAGAATAAACTCTTCATCAATAAGGTACATGATTTTGCACAAACACAGCCTGACCTCAAGTCTCCTGATGTAGATTGGGAAGAGTTTCATAAAGATTTCCAAAGCAGAAACCTTTATGAAAGTGCAATCAATAGGCTAGAAAGCCTTGTCATTAAAATGAAAAAT
>CAUTLL010000011.1:0-12611 GCA_963539275.1 uncultured Flavobacteriaceae bacterium | reverse complement strand
AGATTATATGTTGAAGGAAATAGAGAAAAATCCTCATACACACTATGAAATTTATACTTTTTTCAGTGGTGCAGCTTTGACGATGAAGGATTTTCCAAATGTGAGTGTTTATGCATTGAAGCCAAGTTCTTTGCCGAGTGATTATTGGCTTACTCCGATATATGAATTATTTCAAAAATCTGATATTCCTATTTTAGAATTTGATGATAAAGAGAAATAGATAGCTTTTCTTTCAAAAAAACTTTATTTTTGCCTTATGAAAATTCTTCATTTAGAAACATCGTCTAAAAATTGTTCTGTTGCTATTTCTCAAGGAGATGAAATTCTATGTCTTTGTGAAAAAGTTTCTCAAGATTATAAACAATCAGAAAACTTGCACACTTATATAGAATGGGCTTTAGAAGGAGCCAAAATTTCTTTAAAGGAAATAGATGCGGTGTCCATTGGTATGGGGCCAGGTTCTTACACTGGATTGAGGATTGGTACGGCATCTGCGAAAGGTTTTTGTTTTGGATTGAATTTTCCATTGATTGCAGTTAATTCTTTGGAAACGATGGTAGAACCTTTTTTAGAAAAAGGGTATGATTATATTGTACCACTGGTAGATGCTCGGAGAATGGAAGTTTATACTGCGATTTTTGAAGGGAATTTAGGTGATGTGGTAGAGCAAACGAATGCAAAAATCTTAGATGAAAATTCTTTTCAGGAATTGAGAGATAAGAAAATTTTGTTTGTGGGAGATGGTTGTGCGAAAGCTAAGGATATTTTGCAACTACCACAAGCGGAATTTCAAGAAAATGTCTATCCTTCGGCGAAGTATTTGGTAAAAAAAGCGTATCAGAAGTTTTTGAAGAAAGATTTTGAAGATATTGCTTATTTTGAACCTTTTTACCTTAAAGATTTTCACGGAATTAAGAAGAAATAAGGTTGATAAAAACAAAAAATCCATTAGAAATTTCTAATGGATTTTTTATGATGAGCAGAATTATTTATTCATAGACATGAGAAACTCTTCATTGTTTAGAGTATCTTTCATATGTTTTTCTACAAATTCTATTGCCTCAACAGGATTCATATCAGAAAGATGTTTTCTCAATATCCACATTCTTTGCTGAGTGATTTCATCATGAAGGAGGTCATCTCTTCGGGTGCTGGACATGGATAAATCTACTGCAGGGAAAATTCTCTTGTTGGCAATTTTTCTGTCTAATTGCAGTTCCATATTTCCTGTTCCTTTGAATTCTTCAAAGATGACTTCGTCCATTTTAGAGCCAGTATCAATAAGAGCAGTAGCAATAATCGTCAAAGAACCTCCGCCTTCTATATTCCTTGCTGCTCCAAAAAATCTTTTTGGGCGGTGAAGAGCATTAGCATCTACCCCTCCAGATAAGATTTTTCCAGAAGCTGGGGTTACTGTGTTATAAGCCCTAGCCAAACGAGTGATGGAATCTAGGAGAATAACCACATCATGTCCACACTCTACCATTCTTTGAGCTTTGGATAGAACTAAATTAGCAACTTTTACATGTTTTTCAGCAGCTTCATCAAAAGTAGAGGCAATGACCTCGGCATTCACACTGCGTTGCATGTCGGTAACTTCTTCAGGTCTTTCATCAATGAGAAGAATCATCATGTAGGCTTCTGGGTGGTTGGCTGAAATAGAGTTGGCAATGTCTTTTAGAAGCATGGTTTTCCCTGTCTTGGGTTGAGCAACAATCATCGCTCTTTGTCCTTTGCCTATCGGAGCAAACAAATCTACGATTCTTGTAGAAAGTGTGGCGTTTTTCCCTGCGAGATTGAATTTTTCTTGAGGGAAAAGAGGTGTTAAATATTCAAAAGAAACTCGGTCTTTAATGAAGGCTAAGTCTCTGCCATTAACTTCTAATGCTTTTTGTAATGAGAAGTATTTTTCTCCTTCTTTGGGTAAACGCACCAAGGCTTTTACGGTATCGCCTGTCTTTAATCCGTAATTTCTTATTTGATTAGTGGAAACGAACACATCATCAGGCGAAGAAATATAATTGAAGTCTGATGAGCGGAGAAAACCATAGTTGTCAGGTAATATTTCTAAAACACCTTCTACAATAACAATGTTGTCAAAGTTAAATTCTTTTTTGGGAGGTGTTTTTTTCTCTTCGGTGGCTATTTCCGACTTCTCTAGATTATTCTCTTCCGTTGTAGAAGTTTCTTTCTGAATCTTCTGCTTTGGTTTTTTATTCGTCTTCTTCGGTTTTTGAGTGGTATTGGTCTCTTTTTCACCGGTAGGATTGGTTTTTTCATCGGTAGGAAGCATTTTTTCTTGTACTTCTTCCGTTTTTTCCTCTACTTTTTGTATTTTTTTACGGTTTGCACCGGTTTTTTTATCTACTTTATCCTTTTTTTGTTGGTCTTCTTCTATTTTTTCTTCGGTAGGAATGGTTTTTTCCTCTTCTTTGACTACTTTTTTTCTTCCTTTTGTCGCAGTTTTCTTTTCTTTTTCCTCAACGGCAGTGGTAGAAGGTTCTTCAGCTATGGTGATTTGTATCGTATCATAGTAGTCTTTTACCATTTTAGAATTAGTTGCTTGGAAATCTAGAATTGCAAAGATTTTATCATTATCAGTACTGTTTCTAGATACTTTAATGCCCAAATCCTTACAGATTTTAATCAGTTCTGTCGCAGATTTTGTCTGCAAACTTTCAATGTTAAACATAAATGTAATATGTATAGTATTTTATTAAGAATTAAGAATGTGAAGTATAGAATTTCTTCACGATTTAATGGAATTATGAGTGCAAATTTATACTATTTTTGATAAATACAAAAAAAAACTTTACTTTTGTGTCCAAGTTATTCCCCTTATAAAGGGAATTAAAGGAATTAAAAACGAAAAAATAGTGATACAGAGAGTTCAGAGCATATATTTATTGGTTGCCATTTTGGCGATGATAGGGCTTTTTGCAACGGCACAAGATGTGGAGATTTTTGGCAATACTTTTTTGGTGAAAGTATCGGCGGTGGTTTCTGCGATGCTTTCTGTGGTAACGATTTTCAGTTTTAAGAATAGACCGAAACAAGTTTTGTTCAATTATTTGAACATATTGATAAACGCTTTGTTGGTGTGTTTATTGGTGTTCTGGATGCTAAATTTATCTGGAGGGATTAGTTTCCCTGAGAAAGGTATTGAGTTCGTGTTTCCGCTCGTCGCTTTGGTGATGTTTGTTCTTGCAAACTATAATATCCGTAAGGACGAGAAACTTGTAAAATCTGTGGACAGACTCCGATAATCAAACAACGATTTATTATTTGAGTGAAAAAAAACAGCTTCCTTTGGAAGCTGTTTTTTGTGTAGAGTAGTATTATAGACTAAATAGTTATAAATTCTTATCTTTGCGGTCATATTTTAGATATAATGAGTGCGTATAAAAAGATATTGGCGTTCGCTAATCCTCACAAAAAATATATTTTTGCAAGTTTATTTTTTAATATTTTGTATTCTGTTTTCCAGATTGTTTCTGCAAGTACAATACTGCCAGTTTTGGGAATGCTTTTAGGAACAATTAAAAAGACAGAAGCAGTTGTAAAACCAGAATATAGCGGAAAGATTACAGAATATTTTAATTATTTAAAAGATTATGCATATTACTTTATAGAGTTGAAAGTAGAACAGCATGGAGCTTTGACCGTTTTGGCATGGCTTTGTGGAGTAACTGCGGTAGCATTTTTTGCCAGGAATATTGTACGGTATTTAGGAGCATTGATGCTTATTTATTATCGGGTAGGAGTTACCAAGGATTTGAGAAGTGAGATGTATAGAAAGATTTTGTCTCTACCTGTTTCATTCTTTACAGAGAAGAGGAAAGGAGATATGATTTCTAGAATGTCTAATGATGTAGGTGAAGTAGAAGGGAGTATTTTGGGAAGTTTGATAGAACTAATTAACGCACCTTTTATGTTGGTAAGTACATTGGTAACATTGTTTTGGATTAGTCCGCAACTGACTTTATTTACATTGTTAGTTTTACCAGTGATGGGAACGATGATAGCCCTTATAGGAAGAAGTCTTAAAAAAGATGCTCATGAGGCACAGAATGAGATAGGGCATTTGTTTTCTATCGTAGATGAGACTTTGAAGTCCTCTAAGATTATTAAGATATTTAATGCTGAGCAGCTGATGAATAGTAGATTTACCACATCTATTACGAAGTGGCTTAATGCATCTGTAAATGTTGGAAAGAAGAGAGAATTAGCTTCTCCAATGAGTGAGTTTTTAGGTTCAATTACATTTTTAATTATTACTTGGTATGGTGGTATGCAGATTATTGAAAATCAGTCTTTGGCACCGGAGGAGTTTTTGGTGTTCTTAGCAATGTTTTTTCAAATCCTTCCCCCTGCAAAGACTTTAGCGAGTTCTATTTCAGCAGTGCAAAAAGGAATACCAGCTTTGGAAAGAGTAATGGAAGTTTTAGAAGCTGATATCAAGATAGAAGAAATAGAAAATCCTATTAGAATTAAAGAATTGAAACAGGGAATAACTTTTGACAATGTAAGTTTTTCCTATAATGAAGACCGAAAAATTCTGCATCGATTTAATCTTAATATTCCAAAAGGGAAAACGGTGGCACTTGTGGGGCAGAGTGGAAGTGGAAAAACTACAGTAGCGAATCTTTTAGCAAGGTTTTATGATGCTAAAGAGGGTGAAATTTTCATAGATGGAATAAATTTGAAGGATTTGAAACTCTCGGATTATCGGCAACTTATAGGAATGGTTACCCAAGAGTCTGTATTATTTAATGATAGTGTTTATAATAATATTTTAATGGGTAAACCTGATGCTACAAAAGAAGAAGTAGAAGTTGCGGCAAAAATAGCAAATGCTCATCAATTTATTACACAGCTTTCGGAGGGATATAATACGAATATAGGTGATGATGGTAACAAACTCTCAGGAGGACAGAAGCAAAGAGTATCTATTGCAAGAGCTGTTTTGAAAAATCCTCCAATTATGATTCTTGATGAGGCAACTTCTGCCTTGGATACCGAAAGTGAAAGGTTTGTGCAGGAGGCTCTAGAAAAAATGATGGAAAATAGAACATCATTGGTGATTGCCCATAGATTATCTACTATTCAAAAAGCAGATTGGATTGTAGTTATGGAAAAAGGAATGATTATAGAACAAGGCACTCATCATGATTTAATAGAAAAAAATGGAGCATATAAAAAACTAGTAGAATTGCAAGATTTTGAGTAAATGAAAAAAACTCTCTGAAAAGGAGAGTTTTAAAATAAATGAAAGGAATCGTCATCATTTGTTTTCAACCTTGCAATGATGTCTTCACCTCCTTTTGTTCTATCCCCAATTTTACAAAGAATTTCCGTATCTAACGGTAAGAATACATCCATGCGAGAACCAAACTTTATGAATCCTAATTCATGACCAGCTTTGGCATCGTCATTTATTTCAGTGTAGATGACGATTCTACGAGCTAAATACCCTGCAATTTGTCGGAACGCAACCTTATGTTGCGTTTGAGTTTCTACAGCAATAGTCGTTCGTTCGTTATCTGTGGAAGATTTTTCATTCCAAGCCAAAAGATATTTACCCGGGTGATATTTTTTATAAAAAACTTTTCCTGTAACGGGGTATCTACAAATATGGACATTCAATGGAGACATAAAAATAGATACTTGGATACATTTCGTTTTTAGAACTTCATTTTCTTCTACTTCTTTTATCATTACTACTTTTCCGTCTACAGGAGCGATAACACATTCGTAATGTTCATCTATATTTCTTCGAGGAACACGAAAAAACCATACAATCAAAAGACAAATAAGTCCTGTGGGAAGTGTTGCAAGAAGTTGATATTTCCCAAGAAAAGTTTGAGCTAACAAAGAAACCGTTAAAAATACAATCGTAGCAATAATAATACTTGCTTTCCCTTCTCTATGAAGTGTCATAATTTTAAATATTTTCTAAAAAAGTTTTTCTAAAATAAAATACATATAAATCACGGGAGCACATATGATAAAACTATCTAATCGGTCTAAAATACCACCGTGTCCAGGTATAATGTTTCCGCTATCTTTTACTCCAAATGTTCGTTTTAATTGGCTTTCTACCAAATCTCCTAATGGAGCAAATATAGAAACTAAAAAACCGATAATAAGCCAATTACCACGCATTTCGGGTAGATATTGTTCAATGAAAAAACCTAAAATCAAGGTACAAATTATCCCACCAACAAATCCTTCCCATGTTTTTTTAGGGCTGATTTTAGGAGCCATTTTGTGTTTTCCGAATAATCTTCCAAAGAAATAAGCAAAACTATCGCTACTCCAAATTAAAACAAAAAGAATAAAAGCTTCTAAACCAAAACTATGTGAATGGTTTAAAGATGGAGTGCTTAGAGAAGGAATGCCTAAAGAAAAGGCAAAGCTAAGAAAAACATAAATGATAGTAAATATAAATTTACCATTATCAAAATAAAGTTCGTTAGGAAATTTGAACAAGGTCAGAGAGGTCAGAAAAATAAGAGAAAGTCCTAATATTTCTTGTAAATTTAGTTGAAAAAGAAAATTATGATTTATAAGTTTAATTCCAAATTTATAGAAAACCAATAGACCAACAGGGAAAACAAGCCATAGCCACCAATTTGTATTAAATTTCATAATCTGTATACATTCCCATGCTCCTACTATTGTTAAAAATGTAATAAGAAACAGATATAGATATTCTTGTTTGATAGATATATTTAGGTAATTATAAAGGTAAATTTCTCCCATGGGGGTAGTGCATAAAAATATTACTAAACCATAGATTATTCCAGAAATAAGCCGTTGTATGAGATTTTTGTCCAAAACGAAATGAGAATTAAAATTGAATATAAAAAATATTAATCTTCTAGTAAAAGTAAGAAAAGTTTAGGGTTTTTCTTGTCAGGGTTGTCTAGCTGAGATTTGCTTCCACTGACAGAGGTTAGGTTCTTGACACTTTCTCTGCGTTGTATTTTGGCCATAGCTTCACTTAAATTGGATACAATTTGAGAAACACTTGCCATTACGATAATTTTTTCAGGAAGCTTTAATGAGTTGAAGTGTAGTATGTTGTTGTATGAAGTATTCACAAGTGATAAATGCAGCGTCATTTTGTAGGGTTAAAATAGAAGAGTAATCTGTTTTTGTAACATTAAGAAATTTTTGAAGATCCTCATCACAACAAAAAACAGAAGAAATTTGTTCTACTTTTATGATTTTATTCAAAATTCCTAATGCTTCTGCCTCATCTGCACAATAATTGAACACTCCTCCAGATAATGTGAAAAGTTGGGCAAACTTATAGTCTAGATCAGTGTTTTTTAACTGATCTCCATACTCAAGTATCCCCTTGTCTTGTCCTTTATTTTCTTCGTTTTTACCGAAAAAATTATTCAATATGTTTTGGAAAAAACTCAATTTAATTATCCTTAAAAACTAAAATATCTAGCAAAAGTAATAAATATTTTTCATTTTGAAATAAATTTGCTCATAATAATAACCCTAATTTTCATATGAAGTAAAAACATGATAAAAATCATAAAAATTTAAAAACACCTATATTTGTTTAGAATAAATAAAAATAATACCTTTGCGAAAAATTGTTAAAAAGTAGATATTATGAAAAATAAAATTTGTTTAGCATTGTTTGCTGGAGCGCTATTGTTTACATCATGTGATAGAAATAATGATAATGTGGAGGAGCAGATTATAAAGCCTTTGGTAAATGCCAAAGAAGTTACGATAGATGCATCTGCTGGACCGTGGAAATATTTCTCTTTTACAACGGGTAAGGAAGTTGAAGTTAAAGACCCTATGGCAAGTGCAGATTGGGATATAGCATTTAATAGATTTTATGTAAAAACCAATAGTGGTGTGTCTGGAAAAGGAAAAGGAGGGGTTCTGGAGGCAACAAGTGATGATTTCTTTGCGGTAGGTGTAGCTCCTAAAGAAGGGTATTTAGCAGATGATCAGTCTAAGGTAGAAAGTGTTGGGTGGCCTTCACAAGATATGCAGATGGAATTTAATAGTCGTATTTCAGGTGGAATGAAAGGTGTAAATTTGACAGGGTATGTAACTTATGATCCAAATGCACATTATGGTGTAGGTGCGGGTTATTATGAAATGACTAAAAGAGTTTATATTATTAAAACTGCCGATGGAAGTAAATATGTGAAAATTCAGTTTAAGGATTATTTGAATGAAAAAAATAAGGGAGGACATCCTAAATTCATTTACCAAGTAGCAGGAAGTGATAATAAATTTTAGTTAGTATTAGGTTAAAAGTACTTTAAGGATTGAATTGCTGATGTTTATTGGTGATTCAATTCTTTGTATTAAATATTGATATGAGGAAGCAGATTTTAATTCTATGTTCTTTATTCGCTTTCGTTAACTTTGATGCACAAAGTAAGAAAAAAGAAGAAATAGAAATACAAGAGGTAGTAGTAACTGCAACGAGGACGGAGAGAAAATTGAAAGATGTTCCTATCACCACATCGGTGATTTCATCGAAAACGATAGAAAAAGCTCAAATGGTAAATTTTAAGAATTTCTTGGAGCAGGAGTTGGTAGGTGTTAATTTTAATAATCATGGAGGTTCTGAGAGTATTAATATCATGGGGCTGGGTGCAAAATATATTTTGTTTTTGATTGATGGGGAAAGAATGGCAGGAGAAACGCTTGACAATATTGATTATAATCGGATTAATTTAGATAATATTGAGCGTATAGAGATAGTGAAAGGAGCCGCATCTTCTCTGTATGGTTCTAATGCGATAGGCGGAGTAATTAACATCATTACTAAAAAACCGAAAAAAAATGTAGAAGTGAGTGCCTCTGCTCGTTATGGAAGTTTTAATGAGATGAATGCAAATATCTTCATTGGAACAAGGCAAAAATGGGGTTCGGTGAGTTTGTCTTCTACTTATAAGAGTAGAGACCCTTATGTTTTAAAGGATAAGTCGCCAATGATTCATAGGTATGAAAACGGTGAAGTAAAGCCACAAGCATTAGATAAAACCAATATTGCAGGGTATTATGATTATGGAGTAAATCCCAAAGCAACGATAAACATTACTCCTAAAATCAGTTTAGATTTAAGTTCAAGTATTTATTTCAAAGAAAGAAATTTAGGAGATAAAAGTTCTAAGAAAGTAAGAGACCAGTATCAAGATTACTCTAATTCAGGGAAGCTGAACATTCAGTTCACAGATGATAAAAAAATGAGTATCTCGGGGAGTTATGGTATTTATGAAAAGTATGATTCTTATTTATTGTTAAGGGAAAGGGACAAGAAATATGAAAACTCTATTTGGAGAGGTTCGGTGATTTATGACCAAAAACTTCTTCAAAAGCATTCATTGGTCTTCGGAGGGGAGTTCTTGTCAGAAGAATTGCTGTCTTTTATGTTTAATAATGCAGGGATAGGAGATAAGAAAAACATGCAAACTTATTCCGCTTTTGCTCAGCAAGAATGGAATTGGCTCAAAAACTTTACATTAGTTACAGGAGCAAGGTATGATTATCATTCAGAGTATAAAAGTCAATTTACATGGAGGCTTTCAGGGATGTATAAGTTAGGAGAGCATGTTACGCTTCGTGGAGGATATGCAGGAGGATTCCGTTCACCGACGCTGAAAGAGCTTTATACCAATTGGTATCATCCTTATGGTGGTGGTTTCCAAATCGCTGGAAATACGAATCTAAAGGTGGAGCGAAGCCATAATTTCAACTTGTCTTCGGATATTAATTTTAATAAATTGAACATTACTGTGGTAGGGCAGTATTCTAATATCAAGGATAAGATTACAAGCATGTGGAAGGCTCAGAGTAGGGATACATTGCAGTATGTGAATTTTGAAGAAGCGAGAATATTGAGTACGGAGGTTTCTGCTACTTATCGTGTAGGAATGGGGATTTCGTTAAAGGGAGGTTATGCCTTTACTCATGATTTTGTTAAAGAACAATTGCTTACTCGTCCTCATACCCTTACTGCAAGGGTAGAGTATACGCCAGAGTTTATTAGGAAATATGCACCGACACTAAGTTTTAGTGGTAAGTATTTCAGTGGATTGGATGTTTATAATACAGATGATTCTGGTAAAAAATACTATGTACATTATAATCCTTATTCTATCTGGAGATTGAATTTAAGTTTGAATCTTCCTCTGTCTTTACAAGTTATGGCAGGGATAGATAATATATTTGGATATAAACCTAAATTTTCAAGTTCTTATTCTAGTATCTCGGTGGGTAGTACCTATTTTGTGGGGCTAAAATGGACTTTGAGATAAGAAAATAACTCTCTTAATGATGTTGGAGATAATTCGGAGGGTGTTTGACACGCTTGACATTATGATAAAGAGGCTTCGGAGCATGATTTTAATGATAATTTCTATCTAAATCATGAAAAATATGACCTCGGAGGTGGTAAATATCATCAAAAAGGTTCTCCGTATGATTAAAAAGGTGCAAAATATGACCTCAGAGGTGTAAAATATCATTAAATAAGTTGAAAATAGGGTCTTACGGATGGGATTTAAGGTCGTAAAGTATGGTTTATTGATTATTTAGGATATAAGAAAGAATAAAAAAATGGAAAAAATGAAGAAAAATAAAAAGTTAATTTTTAAAATAATAGGGCTATTGCTAGTTTTAGCAATAGGAATATTTGTTTGGAGTAAAAAAATGTCCCCAACGAAGGTGGCTTTGGTTAATTTTCAATCTTTCCAAGCTTCAAATGTGGTTTTGTCCAATAAAGAAAGTTTTATCAAATATGAAACTGTAGAGTTGGAGGATTTGGATAAGCTAGAGCAATATGATTTCATTTTAGGTATGGGAATGGGGATGAGATTGACCGAGGAACAACGAGCTCAAATGGAAAAAGCATCGGAGAAAATCCCTACTTATTTCTTTATGGTGACTGCTCCAGAGAATGATTTCAATAATTTGAGTAGCGTCCAAGATGAAAAGGTATCTGCTTATCTTAGTGGCGGCACTCGTGAAAATTATCAGAACTTAGCGAGATATATTAGACGAGAAATTGATGGTAAAACTCTCTTTGTAGAGGCTCCATTAGAGCCGAAGAAGAGTAAGGATAATGTGCTATTTCATTTAGATGAAGAAGTCGCTTTTGAAAAAGTGAAAGATTATGAAAATTATTTGAAGAAAAATAAAATTTATAAAGAGAATTCACCTAAAGTAATCCTATTTTCAGGAATACATTCACCATATGGAGGGAATAAACAGCATCTTGATAGTATGATAGTTTCCTTACAAAACTCTGGGCTTAATGTTTATCCTGTTGCTTCTTTTGGGAAGAGATTGGAATTTTTGAAAGAAATAAGCCCTGATGCAGTGGTATATCTCTCCCATGGCCGACTTAAAATGGGAGATTCTGAAGCTGTGGTAGAATGGTTGAAAGAAAAGAATGTGCCTATATTTGCACCTGTTTCTGTATTGCAGTTGGAAGAAGATTGGCTGAAAGATAAAATGGGGATGTTTGGAGGATTTATGGGACAAACGATAGTAATGCCAGAGTTAGATGGTGCTATTTATCCTTATGTGGTGATCGCACAAGAAAAATCTGATGAAGGGCTATTTGCATTTAAGACCATTCCTGATAGATTACAAAAATTCACGAAAATCGTTAATAATTTTATTCAATTAAAAAAACAACCTGCAAAGGATAAAAAAGTAGCGATTTATTATTTCAAAGGGGCAGGCTCTCAAGCATTGGTAGGGCAAGGTTTAGAATTAGCTCCATCATTATATAATGTTCTGAAAAGGATGAAAGCAGAAGGCTATAATGTGGATAATTTACCTGAAACTTTTGATAAATTTCAAGAGATGCTACATCAAAGAGGGGGAGTTTTTCCTGCAAATGCAGAAGGAACTTTTCAGCGTTTTGTTAAAGAAGGAAATCCTGCATTGGTAGAAGAAAATGTATATCAGTCATGGTTGAAAAAAACTTTGCCAGAGGAATCTTATCAAGAGATTACTAAACAATATGGGCAGGGAGTAGGAGATTATATGACAGTCAATAAAGATGGTAAGTCTTATCTTGCGGTAGCTAAGTTGCAATTTGGTAATGTAGTTGTTCTCCCTCAGCCTATGGCTGCGTTGGGTAAGGATGACTTTACTGTAACTCATGGTGTGAAAGAAGCACCTACACATGCCTATATAGGCTCTTATCTTTGGGTTCAAAATGAATTTAAGGCAGATGCTTTAGTGCATTTTGGTACTCATGGAAGTTTGGAATTTACTCCAGAGAAGCAAGTCGCTCTTTCAGGTAGAGATTGGGCTGATATGGCAGTGGGAACTATCCCTCATTTTTACTATTATACTATAGGAAATATTGGAGAAAGTGTAATGGCTAAACGCCGTGCTTATGCTACTACTATATCTTATCTGACACCAGCCTTTACGGAATCAGATATGAGAAATCATTTCCGTCAATTGATGGATAATATTAGAAGCTATTTTAATGTTCCTGAGATTCAAAAACCACAGGCATCTTTGTCTATTAAAAAAGTTGCTGTGCAGATGGGGTTGCATTTAGATTTAAGATTAGATGGAGATCTGAAAAAGCCTTA
>CAUTLL010000010.1:0-12662 GCA_963539275.1 uncultured Flavobacteriaceae bacterium | reverse complement strand
AGGAGTTTGCTCGTTTGAAACAGCGTTTTATGGCGAGAGATAAGTATGGGCAGTTGGTGTTTTTAGCGGATTCTGCTTTTACGATTACTATGACACAAGAAAAGTTTCCGAATGTAAAACTGCATTTCATTAGTGAATTTGAAAAATAAGAAATATTTAGATAAAATAAATTGATAATGAGAATTTTAACATCTCCTGCAAAGTTGATGAAAATCAATAATTCCCAAGATTTTTTAACACTTACTGAACCACAGTTCATAGAAGATTCTGATTTTATTCAGTCTTATTTGAAAGAGAAATCTCCTCAGTTTTTATCTGAATTAATGGAGATTTCTTCAAAATTAGCCGAAGAAAATTGGATGCGAAATCAAAATTGGAAGAAAAATCCAAATGATGATGAGGCATCACCTGCTCTTTATACTTTTACGGGTGAGGTATACAGAGGTTTAGATGCTGAAAGTTTAGACCGAAAGGCAGTAGATTATTTGCAAGAGCATTACAGAATATTGTCGGGATTGTATGGACTTTTGAAGCCATCAGATAGGGTGATGTTGTATCGTTTGGAAATGGGACGAAAATTTCAGTTTGAACATTATAAAAATTTGTATGAATTTTGGTCTGATAAAATCATGGAGCAATTAAACACAGAATTAACGGAAGAGGATTTCGTGCTGAATTTAGCAAGTAACGAGTATTTTAAGGTCGTTAATAAAAAGAAATTGAATGCCAAAATCATTGATTTTGAGTTTTATGAAATGAAATCAGGAAAACCGAAAACCATTGTAGTTTATACTAAGCATGCTCGTGGTTTGGTGGTGCGTTTTTGTGCTGAAAATCAAGTGAAAACTATTGATGAGGTCAAAGCTTTCAATTATGAAGGATATTTGCTTAATGATGAAATGTCCACAGAAAATAAATTGGTATTTTTAAGATAAAATAAATATTTTATATGAAGAATAATATTGCATGGGTATTTGAATTAACTTTAAAGGAAGGAAAATTGGAAGAGTTGAAAAAAGTAATGGCTGAGCTTTCGGAGATTGCAGAAAAGGAAGAAGAGGGAACTTTGAATTATGAATGGACGCTAAGTCAAGATGGTAAAAAATGTCATGTTTATGAGCGTTATATAGATTCTGAAGCGGCAGTTTTACATTTGAATAAGTTGATTGCCAATTATGTAGATAAAGTTATGGCATTAGGAGATGTTACTTATTTTACAGTGTATGGGAATCCATCAGAGGAGTGCAGAAAAATATTAGATGGATTGGGAGCGGTATATATGGAGTTTATTGGAGGATTTTCAAGATGATAAGATTAAATAAAAACATTGTCAAATTTGACAATGTTTTTATTTTCTTATGAAATCCATTGATTTTCTCCGAAATCTGGTTTTCTTTTTTCCAGAAATGCATTGCGACCTTCTTTGGCTTCATCGGTCATATAAGCTAGTCGAGTAGCTTCTCCTGCGAATACTTGCTGTCCTACCATGCCATCATCGGTTAGATTCATGGCGAATTTTAGCATTCTGATAGAGGTAGGAGATTTTGCTAAAATTTCTTGAGCCCATTCATAGGCGGTATTTTCTAATTCAGTGTGAGGAACTACTTTATTGACCATTCCCATTTCAAAAGCTTCTTGTGCAGAATAATTTCTTCCTAAAAAGAAAATCTCTCTCGCTTTTTTTTGCCCCACCATTTTAGCCAAGTAAGCCGAGCCATAGCCTCCATCAAAGCTTGTAACATCGGCATCGGTTTGTTTGAAAATTGCATGTTCTTTGCTTGCTAAAGTTAAATCACAAACCACATGAAGAGAATGTCCACCTCCTACTGCCCAGCCATTCACAACGGCAATGACAACTTTTGGCATAAAACGAATCAATCTTTGAACTTCTAAAATATTGAGACGATGTCTTCCATCTTCTCCCACATATCCTTGATGGCCACGAGATTTTTGGTCGCCACCACTACAAAAGGCATGAACTTCATCTTTGGGACTAGGACCTTCTCCTGTAAGCAGAACCACCCCAATGCTTGGGTCTTCAAAAGCATCATAGAATGCGTCATAAAGTTCAGAAGTAGTTTTGGGGCGAAATGCATTGCGAACTTCTGGGCGATTGAATGCAATTCTCGCAACACCATTATGTTTTTTATAGGTTATATCTTCATATTTTTTTACAATTTGCCAATCTTTCATAATTCTTAAAATTTGTGGTAAAGGTAAGGAATTCTTAAAAAATAGGTTTTAGAAATATTTTTCAGAATAGAAAAAAATGTTAGATTTGCTATTAAATTATTCTAACTTAAAAACTGAATGAAATCCCTTACAGAAGAAAATTATTTAAAGGCGATATTTCATCTTGTAGATGAAGAAAATTGTTTTACAATTAATGAGTTAAGTAAATTACTTAATGTTAAAATGCCTAGTGTTAATAGTATGATGAAGAAATTTGTGCAGAAAAATTGGGTTATTTATGAAAGTTATAAACCGATAAAATTAACGGATTTAGGTAAAAAAGAGGCCGCTCTTATTGTTAGGAAACATCGCCTTACGGAGATGTTTTTGGTGGAAAAAATGGGATTTGGTTGGGAGTCAGTTCATGAGATAGCAGAGCAATTAGAACATGTACATTCTGAGGTGTTTTTTGATAAAATGGATGAGTTGTTAAATAATCCTAAAGTAGATCCGCATGGAGAGCCTATTCCTAATAAAGAAGGAAATATCATTGAACAGAATTTTCTGAAATTAAGTAAATGTAAAGTTAATGATAAGGTGATTTTAGCATCGGTAACTGAATCTTCTGATGATTTCTTGACTTATCTTAGTTCTCGGAATATGAACCTTAATTCTCAAATTACTATTTTAGAAATTGAGAAATATGACCAATCTATGAGTATTCTTTGTAATGGAGAAATTAAGATTCTCAGTAAAATAGTCTGTGATAAAATTTTGGTAAATAAAGCTTCTTCTTGTTAGATAATATAAAAAGCGACTTTTTTATTAAGGTCGCTTTTTAATTTTTATTATTTCTTTGGAATGTTCGCCAAAATATCAAGTAAGAATTTCCAAAATTTTTGAGAAGAAGAAATACTTGCTCTCTCATCTGGAGAGTGAGCTCCTTTAATGGTAGGTCCAAAACTTACCATTTCCATATTAGGATAATTAGCCCCAATAATTCCACATTCTAATCCTGCGTGACAAGCTACTACAGCAGGTTTATCTCCAAAGTTTTTCTCATAGATTTTAGTCATTGTTTTAATGATTTCCGCTTCTGGTTTTGGTTTCCATCCCGGGTAAGAACCTGAAAAAATTACAGGAATACCAGCTAATTCAAAAGAGGATTTTAACTGATTTGCTACTTGCATTTTTGAAGATTCTACTGAAGAACGAGTCAAATTCAATACTTGAAATACTCCATTTTTTAGCTCCACACGAGCAATATTATTAGAGGCTTCTACCAGTCCTTCCACTTCGGGAGACATTCTAAAAACGCCATTATGAGCAATGTTTAAAGCATGAATAATTTTTATAGAATTTTCGTTGTTTATAATATTTTCTTCGGTAGAGATTATAGAAATATCAATGCTTAAATCTCTTTCTAAAGAAGAATACTCATCCAAAATTTCAGATTTTAATTCTTTCGCCAAATTAACGAAATGTTGAGTATCTTTCACCTTAAAAATAACAATTCCTTCTCTTGGGATAGCGTTTCTTAGTCCTCCGCTATCTATATTAATTAGTTGAATATCACTGTTTTGAATATCTAATAGTAAGAAACGGGACAATATTTTATTAGAGTTTCCAAAACCTTTATGGATATCCATGCCAGAGTGTCCGCCTTGTAGACCTTTTACTTCTATTTTAACGGCTTCTCCTTGGAATGATTCCGTGTTAAAAGTTTGTTTAGCAGTTACATCTATGCCTCCTGCACAGCCTATATCTATTTCATCATCTTCTTCTGTATCAAGATTAAGGAGAATCTCACCTGTTAAGAAATTAGACTCTAAACCAAAGGCACCAGTCATACCAGTTTCTTCATCAATGGTAAAAAGTGCTTCAATATTAGGGTGAGAAATATCAGAGCTTTCTAAAATACTCATGATCGCTGCTACACCTAAACCATTATCGGCCCCCAAAGTTGTACCTTTTGCTTTGACCCAATCTCCATCTACGAACATTTGAATACCTTGATTTTCAAAATCAAAATCTACATCATTATTTTTTTGGCAAACCATATCTAAATGAGCTTGTAGTATTATGGTTTTTCTATTTTCCATGCCTTTAGTGGCAGGTTTTTTGATGAGGACATTTCCCGTTTTATCTACAGAAGTGGGCAAACCAAGATTTTCTCCAAAATTCTTAATAAATGCGATGACTCTCTCTTCTTTTTTTGAAGGTCTAGGTACGGCATTAAGCTTAGAGAAATTTTTCCAAAGGATTTTAGGTTCTATATTTGTTAGACTCATAATGTATAATATTTTAATTTCAACAAAGTTAATAAAAACTATTTGATTAAAGTAATTTTGATTTGCTGAGAAAAAATTGTAATTTTACGGAATAATATTATTATTAAATATAAGTAAAAATTTTAGATGGAAAAGAAATGAAGAAAACATTTTTATTGGTTTCAGCGTTGTTAGCTGTGGATGCTTATGCCTAAAATACAACAGCAAGTGTAGGAATTAATACACAAACTCCACATGCAACATTGCATATAGAGGCAGGACAAAGTGTTAACAAGGGAATTATAATTCCAAGAATTACTGCTCAAGAGATGAAAACAATGACTGCTCAATCTGATTTTGGTAGGAATCAAAATGCTATGTTGGTATACCTTAAGGAAACGATGAGTGAGAATGATCGCATGAATAGGTTATCTAATGTATCCACAGTAGGTTATTATTATTATGACAATACTAATAATAAATGGTATCCTTTACAGGATTTGAGATTAATAGGTGAAGGTAATCATATTACTCAAGATGCAGGAGTAGGAGGGTATGGTGCAAGTGTAGGAACGGGAATTAATAATATAGGAATAGGGAGAAGAGCTCTTTATTCAAATACAGAAGGAGAAGCAAATGTGGCTATAGGAGTTACTAGTTTAAGCTCTAATACTACAGGAAGTAATAATATTGCATTGGGGTATAGTGCTCTTAACTCTAATACTACAGGGGGAAGTAATATTGCATTGGGGTATAGAGTTCTTAAATCTAATACTATAGGAGGAAATAATATTGCATTGGGAGATAGTTCTTTAGAGAATAATATTACAGGTAGTGAAAATTTAGCCTTGGGTTCTTATTCTTTAAATTCTAATACTACAGGAAATAATAATGTTGCTTTAGGAAGTGGTTCTTTGAGATATAACACTGTAGGTGAAGATAATGTTGCTTTAGGTGTTAGTTCTCTACATAACAATATAAAAGGTAGTTCTAATGTAGCGATTGGTAGATTTGCTCTTAATTATAATGAGGAGAGTAATAATACTGCAGTAGGATATTATTCACTTTTAGATAATACAACAGGAAAAGAGAATGTAGCCTTAGGAAGTGAGGCAATGAGACTTAATAAATCAGGAAATAATAATATAGGTATAGGATATCAAGCTTTGTATAGAAATCAGACAGGTAAAGAAAATATTGCAATAGGTAAAAGTTCAGGAGAATGGATTAAAGGAGATGGAAATATTCAAATAGGAAATAAAATTTCCTCTAATGATAATAGTACAGAGTTAGATCGTGTAGTAGCTATTGGTCATGGTTTTAGTAGATTGGATGCATCTACAGGTATGGATGATACTATTTTATTAGGAGAAAATGATAGTAATATAAAAGTAGGAATAGGAACTTATAAACCTGTAGCTAAGTTGGAAGTAAACGGAGGAATCAAGGTAGGAAAAGATGGAGGAAGTTGTACCCCTGATAAAATAGGAACACTTACTTATGGAGTATCTGGAAGAGATAAAGAAGAAGGAAAATCTTCTTATTCTAATTTGTATCTTTGTGATGGAAAAGCTTGGCGTAAAATAATGATTGATAATAGTGATGATAATAATTTTTAGAGATGGTAATGTATTTGTAGATTAATAGAAAAAGCGTTTACTATTTAGTAAACGCTTTTTATTATTGAGTGTATATTGTTTTATAAGGTTTTAGTAAATTTGCCACTTTATTAAAGAGATTTTTAAGATATGGACTACCCGAGTAGAGTATTAGCTAAAGCCGTAGAGGAGGTTTCTGGGCTACCAGGTATTGGGAGAAAGTCAGCATTAAGGCTGGTTTTACACTTGTTAAAACAACCCGAAAGTCAAGCTTTAGCATTAGCAAACGCATTAGAGAATTTAGTAACAGAAATAAAATATTGTAAAGAATGTTATAATTTTTCAGATTCAGAAGTATGTTCTATATGCTCTAATGTGAATAGAACTGCCGAATTACTTTGTATAGTAGAAGATGTGAGAGATGTTATGGCAATAGAAAACACTGGTAAATTTCAGGGGAAATATATGGTTTTAGGAGGGAAGATATCACCAATGGAGGGGGTTGGTCCGAATCAATTAAGAATTTCTCAATTAGAAAAGAGATTAGAAGAAGATAAGAATATTAAGGAAGTTATTTTTGCTTTGAGTGCTACAATGGAGGGCGATACTACAGCCTATTATATTTATAAGAAAACCAAACATATAGGAGTGCAGTTTTCAAGCATTGCGAGAGGGATTTCCGTAGGTGATGAATTGGAATATGCAGATGAGGTTTCTCTCGGTAGGTCTATACAGAATAGGTTTCCTTATCAAGACAATCAATAAAAAAGCTCTCGCTAAGCGAGAGCTTTTTCTGTTATAATTCGGTAGCATTCTTGGAAATTTGTAGGATAACTTCCGTAGCTTTTTCCATAGACTCTAGAGGGACATATTCATAAGGGCCGTGAAAATTCTGTCCTCCAGCAAAGATATTTGGACAAGGAAGACCCATGTAAGAAAGTTGAGCTCCATCTGTTCCTCCGCGGATAGCCTTAACTTCTGGTGTAATTTCTAAATCTTTCATAGATTTTTCTGCGAGTTCTATGATGTGGAGTTTTCCTTCAAATTGTTTTTTCATATTGAGGTATTGGTCTTTTACCTCTATTTCGAAGGTGTTTTCTCCATATTTTTGGTTAAACTCCACTACTTTATCAGTAATAAATCTCTTTCTTGCTTCAAATTTTTCTTCATCGTGGTCTCTGATGATGTATTGAAGTTTTGCATAAGAAATATCAGCTTTGATATCCATTAGATGGTAAAAACCTTCAAAATCTTTCGTTGTAGCAGGAGTTTCGTTAGGGGGTAATGATTGGATAAACTCGGCAGCAAGAAGTCCTGCGTTTATCATTTTTCCGAAAGCGTAGCCAGGGTGTACACTTAGTCCATTGATTTTTACTACTGCTCCAGCCGCATTAAAGTTTTCATACTCTATTTCGCCTACATCACTTCCGTCCATTGTGTAAGCCCATTCTGCCCCAAATTTTTTCACATCGAAAAGGTGAGCTCCTCTACCGATTTCTTCGTCTGGGTTAAATGCTACGGCTATTCTACCATGTTTAATCTCAGGATGTTGAATAAGATATTCTGCGGCTGTCATGATTTCTGCGACTCCTGCCTTGTCATCTGCGCCAAGAAGGCTGGTGCCGTCAGTAGTAATAAGCGTCTGTCCTTTGTATTTTTTTAAGCTTTCAAACTTATTAGGGGAGAGGGTGAAGC
Organism: uncultured Flavobacteriaceae bacterium; assembly: GCA_963539275.1. Classification (GTDB taxonomy): domain Bacteria; phylum Bacteroidota; class Bacteroidia; order Flavobacteriales; family Weeksellaceae; genus JABCPE02. The sequence continues at coordinate 4,927 of CAUTLL010000010.1, read as the reverse complement.
TAGTCTCTGGGTTGAGAAGTAAGTCGTTTCCATCATAGTTTTCCCAGATTTGAGGTTTAACATCTTTACCGTTAAAGTCAGGTGAGCTGTCATAGTGGGCAATAAATCCTATGGTAGGGACTTGCTTCTCTATATTAGATGGAATGTATCCATAGACATAAGCATGCTCATCAATAGAGACATCTTCTAAGCCGATACTTTTCATTTCTTCAAAGAGATGTTTCGCAATATCCCACTGCTGAGGAGAGCTTGGAGTTTCTTCACTTTCAGGGTCGCTGGTAGAATAAATCTTTGCGTAAGTTAAAAAGCGTTGTAGGAGTTTTTCTCTCCATTCTTTATTCAATTTTATTTGTTCCATTGTTTTGAATGATAAATATTAATGATTATAATTTTAGTTATTTGCTGATTTCTACAATTGTTTTTCCTTTGGAACTACCTTTATCTACTTTTACTAAGGCTTTGGCAATATCCTCAAAAGAATAGATGCTGTCAATAGAAGGTTTTATTTGGTTTTCTTCTAATACTTTTGCAATCTCTGAAAGTTGCTCACCGCAGGACTGCAAAAAGATAAAGTGATATTCTTGATTTCTCTTTTTTGCCATACTATCAAATGAGCGTCCTGCAAATCCAAAAACCCATTGCTTCCATAAAGGCAGCCCTATCTTTTTAGCAAATCTTCCGTTTGGCATTCCTTTTAGAGAAACCAATTTACCACCCTGTTTTAGAATAGAAAACTGTTTCTCTGTATCCTTTCCGCCTATGGTATCTATTACACCATCTATATCGTGCAGGAGTTGAGTATAATCCTCAGTTTTGTAATCTAAAAACCGCTCTGCTCCTAATGCTAAAACTCTCTCTTTATTTTCCAAGCTTCCATTAGTGATTACTTTTATTCCTCTTGCTTTTGCTAAAGGAACAGCCATAGCACCGAAACTTCCTGAACCACCTGATATAAAGAGTGTTTCGCCTAATTTTAGTTGTAAAATATTGAGAGCCTGATAAGCCGTAAGAGCTGTTAGCGGTATTGCTGCTGCTTCGTTGAAAGAAAGGTATTCAGGGATTTTAGCCAAATCTTTCTTGTTTATGGCAACATACTCGGCAAAAGCTCCTATTTTGTTCGTAGAAAGTCTGGAAAATACTCGGTCTCCTTCCTTAAATTCTATGACTCTTTCTCCTATTTTTTCTATAATTCCAGCAAGTTCATTTCCTATGGTAAGAGGAAATGAATAGGGAGTGATGAGTTTAACTTCCCCTCTGGTTATCATATTATCAACAGGGTTTATCCCAACTGATTTTACTTTTACAAGAACTTCATCAGGTTTGATTTCAGGAATATTTACTTCTCTTATTTTAATAGAGTCTACAGCTTTAGAGTATTTGTCTATTTGAACTGCTTTCATCAGCCTTATTATTATTTGAATTTATGCTATTATTTCTTGAAAGTCAGTATTTTTAGCATATTGCTCAGTGCTTTTCCTGGTCGGAAAAGGATATGTGAAGATTTTACTTTGCTTCCATTGACTTCGGATTCTTTCTCGGAAGGATTTCCTGTAACACTTACTTGAAGTGTAAAATGCTCACCGATGCGAACAATTTTTCCGTCTGATAAATCTTTTCCTACCTTGTCAAAAACAGTTTCTAATACTGCTAAAATATCTGCTTTGGATACTGTGGATACTCCAGATGCATAGGCTGCTAAATCACTTAGAGTAGTTTCGCCATCGCCTATTGCTTGTGGGTACCATTTTGCAGGTTCGTTTCTTTTTTGAGGATTTGCCCTCTGAACAGCTTTAATCTTTACTGCCATAATAGTAATTTTTAGAGTTAAAAAATAAATTGATATGTTCGGTATTTATAAAACTCTCTATTGATTCTATAAAAACTCACAAGAGATTTTCCTAAAACTCACGGGAGATTTCCTAAAAACTCACGAGAGATTTTTTTTGTGCTCTCAAAAGCTTATCAATAGAGGCTTTTATAAAACAGGATAAAGGTAAGAAATAAAATTGATTTTTCTCTTGATATTTTATAAAATTTTTTTTGTGATTTTCATAAAGATAATCATTGAAAAAAACAGAAAAATATAAAATGAGGAAACTTTATCAGTAGAATGTTTATCATAAAAATCGCCCTGCTATTTTAGAAGACAGTAGGGCGATGTGTAGTGTAATCAGTTTATATTTATACCATTATTTCATATCATACATAATAAGTCCCGTTACGAGTTTTGGCTCTATATAGGTGCATTTAGGTGGCATTTTTAGACCTTTATCCGCTACGGCAAGGAGGTCAGAAAAACTTACAGGATACACTGCAAAGGCTGCTTTGTATTGTTCTCTATCTACCTTTTCTTTGAGTTTGATAATCCCTTCAATACAAGAACTTCCACGGAGATAGCCAACTCTTTTTGTCGTCCTTAGGTTTTCTATCCCTAAAATAGGTGTCATAATATATTTGTCTAATATATCATGATCTATAGCAAGGCAGGTTTCTAGCTTTCTTTTCTCATTTTTTAGGGTGATTTCATAGAACTCTCCCTCTAAATACATAGAGATATGTCCCTTAGCTGACGGATAAAAAGGTTCTTTGCCTTTATACTCTACCACGAAAGATTCTTGTAATTTATTAAGAAATTGCTGAGAACTAAGCCCATTCAAGTCAGTAACTAACTTATTAAAATCGTTAATTTTAATACATTGGTCAGAGACAATGAAGCTATATATATAATTATAGGGTTCATCTCCTTGGTGGCTTATGCTTTTTTCTCTTTTTCTTTCGGCACATAATGCGGTAGCTCCCATTCTATGATGTCCGTCTGCAATGTAAAAAGATTCTATTTGAGAGCATAAATCCATGTATTGCTGAATCTTTTCTTTGCCGTTTATTTCCCAAATTTTATAGTGAGCATTTCGGCTATCGAAAAAGTCCAATGTTGGAATATTTTCTTCTTCTTTGTCCATAAGATGCTCTAAATCTGTTTGGGCGGGATAGGTCAGCAATACAGGTTCTGCTTGGAGATTTACTCCTTCCAAATATTTAGCCAGTTTTTCTTTCCTATGAGCTAGGGTTTCTTCATGCTTTCTAATCTTTCCTTGATTAAATTCATCTACGGAAACTAATCCTAAAAGCCCTCTGAAAACTCTTCCGTCAGATAATTGCTGTCTATATAGATAATAGCCTAAATTATCTTGTTTGAGTGTTCCCTCGGAAAGAAGATTTTCATAGTTGTCCCTTATCTTTTGTAAAATTGTTGCAAAGTCTCCTTGGTGTTCTTTTAAGTAAGGACTTACCATCTTTACATAAGAAAATTCCTGTTCCGCTTTTTGTTCAATTTCTTTTTGAGTATAATTACTTAAAGGGTGAGTAGGGAAACAATCAATATACTCGCTACAAGGTCTTATTCCTCTAAATGGCTTAAATATAGGCATAATATTCGTTGAAAAGTATTACTGAATAGATTTCAATACATCTACCAATACTTGAACACTCTCTATAGGTAGGGCATTATACATACTTGCTCTGTATCCTCCCAAGTTTCTGTGTCCGTTTAGTCCATTGATTCCCGCTTCTTTCCAAGCTGCATCAAAGGCTTCTTTTTTAGATTCATCTAATAGTTTGAATGATACATTCATATCAGAGCGGTCTTCTTTATTGCAGAATACTTCAAATAGTGGGTTTCTGTCTAATTCATCATAAAGAAGTTTTGCTTTTGCTTTATTTCTCTCTTCTGCTGCAGCGATACCTCCGTTTTTCTCTAAATGCTGTAAAGTCAATAAAGTAGCATAGATTGGGAATACTGGTGGAGTGTTGAACATTGCATCTTTATTGATATGAATTTGATAGTCTAAATAAGAAGGGATGTCTCTTCCAGTTTTTCCTAAAATTTCTTTTTTTACAACGACTAAAGTAGTCCCAGCAGGTCCCATATTTTTTTGGGCTCCAGCATAGATTAGGTCAAATTGAGAGAAATCTAACTGACGGCTAAAAATATCAGAAGACATATCGCAAACTAGAGAAGTTTCTACTTTTGGGAAAGATTTCATCTGAGTTCCGTAGATGGTATTGTTGGAAGTACAGTGGAAATAGTCATATTCTGCACCTACGCTGTAATCTTTCGGAATAAAAGAATAGTTAGATTCTTTAGAAGAACCAACAATATCCACACTTCCAAATTTTTTAGCTTCTTTAATCGCTCCAGCTGCCCAAGTACCTGTATCGGTATAAGCAGCCTTACCACCTGTTTTCATGAGGTTAAAAGGAACCATCACAAATTGTAGAGAAGCTCCACCTCCAAGGTAAAGTACTTCATAATCATCTCCCAAGTTCATCAATCTCTTCACGATGGCTCTCGCTTCATCCATTACAGGGATAAAGTCTTTACTTCTGTGAGAAATTTCCAAGAGAGATAATCCTATTCCGTTAAAATCTAAAATTGCTTCTGCTGATTTTTGGAAAACCTCTTGTGGTAGGATACAAGGACCCGCACTAAAATTGTGTTTTTTCATTTTATTTTTGATTATAAATTATGATTCATTATGTAATAATGCTTTTTTAGACAATAGTTCCTCTTCGGTTTCTTCATTGTCCTCATCAGGCACACAGCAATCTACAGGGCATACTGCGGCACATTGTGGTTCATCGTGAAAACCTTTGCATTCGGTACATTTATCGGTAACGATGAAATAGGTGTCATCACTCACAGGAGGTTGTGGTTCATCTGCATCTATGGTAAGTCCAGAAGGTAAAACTACTATTCCTGTAAGTGCAGTTCCATCTGATGCTCTCCAATCTACGGCACTTTCATATATTGCATTATTAGGACATTCTGGCTCACATGCTCCACAATTTATACATTCATCAGTTATTTTAATAGCCATTCCTATAATATTTTTTAATTTTGCACAAAGTTAAAAACTTTATTTATATA
>CAUTLL010000009.1:0-12714 GCA_963539275.1 uncultured Flavobacteriaceae bacterium | reverse complement strand
CATGCAGAAGAACTTTCTTCTGCTACTTTATTTAGTTTTTCAAGGATAATTATTTTAGCTTGAGGTTCTAATTCATGTAAAAGCATAGCCAAGGTGGCACTCATGATGCCTCCCCCTATGAGTACAAAATCATAATGTTCATGGATATTTTTCATATTAATTAAAATTAAGAAACGATACAAAATAAGGTTTCTCCTTCATTGATAGGAGGAGTGCCTACTTTATAGAGAATAATTCCTTGAGTAGGAGTTGTAATATTAGAGAGTTGTTTCCCAAATATATCAGTAATATAGCCTAAATTTTCTCCTTTTCTTACAAAATCACCTGCTTTTAATTTGCTGTAAAAAATTCCTTTTTTAGGGGAAGAAATATATATTTGTTGAGTAAATAATTTTTGTTCTTTTTGTTTGGTTTTTTGTTCGGTGAGATATACTTTAGAAAAATCTAAAATATTGTATATGGCATTTTTTAGAATTGTAACATTGTCAGATTGTAAATTTCCTAATTTTCCAGCTTCTATACTGATGGATACTTTTCCGAGTTGAACGGCTTGTTTGAATGCATAAAGGGCAGGTTCTTCATTAGAAATAGTGTAAGGATAAGATACAATTATGGGAAGTCCAGATATTTCTGAAAGTTGTTGTGCTTTTTGGGTATTTTCTAAATTTTTAGGATTGTCATAAAAACAAACAAAAGGTACCAAATCTTCATTGGCATCTCCTCCGTGTAGATCAATAAAAATATCAGTATTGGGAATGATGTTTTGGGTGATGTAATTAGCGATTTGTTCAGAGATACTGCCTGATGGAGAGCCAGGGAAGGTTTTATTGAGGTTTTTTTTATCTTCGGGGTGAAAGAATGGCATTCGTTGATAGAAGGCTCCAATATTAGCGATAGGGAGAATGATTAGAGTCCCGTTTAGTTTTTGTGGGTTGATTTCATTGAGTATTTCCTGAAGAGCAATGATAGGAGGATATTCATAGCCGTGAATCCCTGCTATAATGGTAAAAACTGCTCCTTTTTCTTTGCCGTTGATAATGCAGATTGGGAGCTGGTGGTCTCCTTTTTCAGTATTGAAAATAATGTTAAAATCTTCCTTTCTGCTTGAAGCTAAATGAATATGTTTTTTGATGTCAAGATAATTCATCGGAGTATAAGAATAAAGTTAATCTAATGCAATATTAAAACAATCTTTGGGATAATTGAATAAAAAATTTTAATTTTGTAGAATAGATTTAGTGGAAATTTAGATGAGAATAGATATTATAACTGTAGTTCCAGAGCTGATGGAGAGTCCTTTTAAGGCATCTATTTTGAAGAGAGCCATAGAAAAAGGTCTTGTGGAGATTTACTTTCATAATGTTAGAGATTATTCTACGAATAATTATAAGCAAATAGATGATACTCAATATGGTGGAGGTGCAGGAATGGTGATGATGATAGAGCCGTTGGATAAATGTATTTCTCAACTAAAATCTGAAAGGGAATATGATGAGGTTATTTTTTTAACTCCTGATGGAGAAACGCTTAACCAAAAGATGGCAAATAGTCTTTCTTTGACCCAGAATTTGATATTTCTTTGTGGACATTATAAAGGGGTAGACCAGAGAGTCAGAGATTTACATGTAACCAAAGAGATTTCTATTGGGGATTTTGTTTTGACTGGAGGGGAGCTGGCTGCATGTGTTTTGGCAGATTCTGTAATTCGTTTATTGCCAGGGGTTTTGAATGATGAGCAGTCTGCTCTCACGGATAGTTTTCAAGATAATTTATTATCGCCGCCTATTTATACTCGTCCAGAGGTTTATAAGGGTTTGGAGGTGCCAAAGATTCTTTTGAGTGGAAATTTTGGGGCGATAGAAGATTGGCGATATGAAAAAGCCTTAGAGATAACAGAGAGAAAGAGGCCTGATTTACTTAAATAATTTATTAAAATAAATCTCAAATGGAGAAAGAAAGCAAAGAATGGGTTATGTTTTATAACGTGGAAAATTTTTTTCCGCCAGATGAGAAATTTAGTAAAGGAGAAAGTAAAAAATTATCAGGGTTAAAAAGGTGGAATGAATGGAGATATAGGCATAAAATCCACAGGATTAGTTCTGTTTTTGAATATTTTCGTGAAGAAAACGGAAGTCTTCCTATGCTGATAGGTCTTGCCGAGATTGCGAATAATGAAGTGTTAGAAGATTTATTGTCGCATCCTGTTTTTGAGGAAAATTATGCGTTTGTGCATTATGATTCCTTGGATGAGAGGGGAGTAGATACAGCTTTGCTTTATGATAAAACGAAAATTAAATATTTAGATTCAGATACAATAAGTTTTATTTTTGAACTTGAAGAGGAGGGTAAAGAAGAGATGGATACTACAAGAGATGTTTTGCAATGTAGAGTGGAATATGAGGGGGAAGAAATGACAGTTTTTGTTTTACATTTACCGTCAAAAAGAGAGCAAGATATCAATCAATCCAAGAGAGATTATATTTTGCATTCAGTAAAAGAAAGAGTGTTAGAACTTACAAAACATCAGAAAGAACCTGTGATGATTTTGGGAGATTTTAATGAAAATCCTTATGCTGAAAATATTAATTTTTTACTTTACCATGATGGATTAGACAAGCTTTTAGAAAATCCATTTATTAATTTATATACTCAAAGAAATTTTTCTACTTTTTATCAGAAACAAGGTCTGTTATTTGACCAAATTATTCTCTCGGAATATTTTTATATGCAAGATTCTAAATTGAAATTTACTAAAGCAGGAGTTTTTGCCCATGAAAATATTAGAACAAGAGATGGAAAATATAAAGGAAAGCCATTCCGAACTTATGCGGGAACTCGGTATTTAGGTGGATATAGTGATCATTTCCCTGTTTGGGTAGAATTTGAAAAATAGAAATAATAAAAAATAATTTACTATGGAAATAGGGAAAACACAAGTTCTAATTATAGCAATAGAGCAGAATTCGGGATTTTTTTTAGAAGATAAATTAGGAGAACGATGTTTTTTACCCAAGATTTTTGCTGAACAAGATTGGAAAAAAGGAGATGAAGTGGAGGTTTTTGTATATCAGGATAACGAGCAGTTGATGGCTACAATAGAAACTCCATTTTGTGAAGTTGGGGAATTTGCTGTGATGACTTGTGTGCAGTCTTTGCCTAGTGGAGCGTTTGTGGATTTAGGAATTATAAAGGATCTCTTTATTCCATATAAACAGCAGAAAACCAAGATGGTAGAGGGGAAAAGATATTTGGTTTATGTCTATGTAGATGAAATTTCTCAAAGATTAACAGGGACAACAAAATATAAAAGAAATCCACAATATGAAGATTTGCCACTGAAAAAAGGAGAAAAAGTATCATTGATTATCTCTAATGAAACGGAGCTTGGTTGGAATGTTGTAATTAACAAAAAATACTTGGGGTTAGTCTATTTTTCAGATGTTTATAAAAAACTTTATCCCCTTTCGGAGGAAATAGGATATATTAAAAATATTCGTGAAGATGGAAAAATAGATGTTTCTTTTCAGCAGGAAGGTTTTGAAAATATTGATGAATTTAAACAAAAGATTCTGAATAAATTAGATGAAGAGAATGGATTGATTTATTTATCTGACAAATCTTCTCCAGAAGAAATAAAAGCAGAACTACAAATGAGTAAAAAGAATTTTAAAAAAGCCATTGGAGGACTGTATAAGGATAAAATTATAGAAATTTTTGAGAATAGAATTAAGTTAAAATAGTTTTTTTGATTTTATAAAAGATGTTTTCTTCAAGGCAACATATTCAGAAGTATAAAAAGCTAATAGTATCATTGCTATTAGGAATTTTTTGTTGTCTAATTATGGTGTAAATTTTATAAAGCATCATCATGAGAAATATGATTATTCTAATATTCAATCTGAAAAAGAATATCATAAAGACTGCTTGATTTGTGGTTTTCAAAATTTGTTATACGAGCCTTTATCACAAAATTATTTTGATTTAGAGCAATTTTTTCAAGAGATATATAAGTCGATAAATCCTTTTTATCGTGATTTTTCTCTACTGGAATATTTATTTTATGTATTCCAAAGAGGGCCTCCTATTTTCTTTGTATAAATTCGGTTTGCAATTGCCATCATCATTTGTTATTAAAAGCAATAACGGAAAGTGTGAGTAGTGCAAAATCTTAATCGTTTTGTCTTAGTTTTTAAGGCTTGAAAGTAGTACTTTTTGGCTGTAAGCAATCAGAAATCATTAGAGATATAAAAAGTTGTCTAGAAATAGACAGCTTTTTATATTAAAATAATTTTAATAATGTTTTTTAGAGCAATAAAAATTCTTACATTTGCCCAATGGGACAGATATTAGCAATTGATTATGGAAAAAAACGCTGTGGTTTAGCGGCCACAGATGATTTACAGATAATTGCTAGTGGATTGGATACCGTAGACACCTCTGTGCTTTTAGAATATTTGAAAAAATATTTTACCCAGAATCTAGTAGATAAAGTAGTGATAGGACTTCCAATAGATTTGCGAGGAAATATTTCAGAGGTAGAAGGTGATATTTTGAAATTCGTAGAAAATTTTCAAAATGTATTCCCAGAGATAGGAGTAGAGCGGTTTGATGAGCGTTTTACTTCAAAAATTGCTTCTTATTTTATTAGCCAAAGTGGAAAAAATAAAAAGCAGAGACAAGAAAAAGGTTTAATAGATAAAGTAAGTGCTACACTTATTTTACAGCAATATTTAGAACAAAAGATATGATTTTACCCATTCGTGCCTATGGCGATCCCGTTCTTCGGAAGGTAGCCAAAGAGATAACGCCAGATTATCCCGAACTAAAAACATTGATAGATAATATGTTTGAGACCATGTATGATGCTCATGGGATAGGTCTTGCTGCACCTCAAATAGGATTAGATATTCGGCTTTTTGTGATAGATATTAGACCATTGGCGGAAGATGAAGATTATTTTGATATTGCAAATGAGCTGAAGGATTTCAAAAAAGTATTCATTAATGCTAAAATTTTGGAGGAGAAAGGAGAAGAGTGGAAGTTCAATGAAGGGTGTCTAAGTATCCCAGATGTTAGAGAAGATGTAAGCAGAAAAGAGACGATAGTAATAGAATACTTAGATGAAAATTTTATAAAACATACGGAAACTTTTTCAGATATTAGAGCAAGGGTTATTCAGCATGAGTATGACCATATAGAGGGAATTTTGTTTACCGATAAAATTAGTGCTTTAAAGAAGAAATTAATTAAAGGAAAGCTGAATAAAATCTCTCATGGAGATATTAATGTAGGGTATAAAATGAGATTTCCTAAATAATAAAATTAAAAAATATAAATAACGATTGATATGCAATTAGAAAAGATTATTTCAATTTCAGGGAAGCCAGGTTTATTTAGATTGGTATCTCAATTAAGAAATGGATTCATTATAGAAGATGTAATTACTAAGAAAAAAATCAGTATTTCTAACACAAGCCAAGTAAGCTTATTAGATAATATTTCTATGTTTACTTTTGATAGTGAAGTTCCTCTTTTTGAGGTATTTGGAAATATTGCAAAAAAAGAAGATTATAAGCAGACTATTTCTCATAAATCTTCTTCAGAAGTATTAAGAAGTTTTATGGCTGAGGTTTTACCTAATTATGATGTGGAGCGTGTTTATGATTCTGATATAAAGAAATTAGTACAATGGTATAATCTGCTTCAAAAAGCGGGATATATTACTCCGAGTAACTTTGAGAAAAAAGAAGAAAATTAATTTGGAAATAAACAGAAACTTTGGTAATTTTTTGCCAAAGTTTTTTTGATTAAAAATTGGAAACAAATAAAATGAATACAAAAGAAGAAAAGCTAAGAGCATTTGAGCGAATTTTGGATATATTAGATGAGCTTCGAGAAAAATGTCCTTGGGATAGAAAACAGACTTTACAAAGTTTAAGGCATTTGACTTTAGAAGAGGTTTATGAGCTTTCGGATTCTTTGTTGGAAGAAAATATGGAAGAGATTAAAAAGGAGATTGGGGATGTTTTTTTACATCTTATATTTTATGCTAAAATAGCTTCTGAAAAGGGTGTTTTTGATATTGCAGATGTTTTGAATGCTCTTTGTGAAAAACTGATTTTTCGTCATCCGCATATTTACGGAGATGTTATTGCCGAAGATGAAGAAGCAGTAAAACAAAATTGGGAAAAATTAAAATTAAGGGAAGGAAATCAGTCTGTTTTGGAAGGAGTTCCTAATGGGCTTCCTTCGATGATTAAAGCGTTTCGTATTCAGGATAAAGTAAAAGGAGTAGGGTTTGATTTTCCAAATCCAGAGGAAGCTTGGAAAAAAGTAGAAGAGGAATTGCAAGAGTTTCGAACGGAAATTAACAAAGGTAATAAAGAGACACAAGAAGTAGAGTTAGGCGATGTGTTTTTCTCACTGATTAATTATGCTCGTATTTTGGGAATTAATGGGGATACAGCATTAGAGCGTACGAATCTTAAATTTATTTCTCGCTTTAAAGAAATGGAACATTTAGCTAAAGAAAGAAATGTAAATCTTTCGGAAATGTTTCTTAATGAAATGGATAATCTTTGGGAAGAATCTAAAATGAAAATAGGATAAAAAATAGATGAAAATTATCCTATTTTTTCCGGTGATAAATGACTTCTATAATTTTTCCTCCAACCCAAGAAAAAGGAAAAAAGGTTAAAAAAATTCCAATTTGGTAAAAAATGGGATGGGATGCAGAGAGAATGATATCTAAAACCGCTAAAAATAAGAGAATAAAGCCAATCAGCATCGCGTAAGCTACTTTAGCATACTTTACGAGCAGTGCAGTAGTTATTCCCCCAATGGTAGAGGCTAAACCAGATGAAATGAGTAGTGCAATGAAAAATCCGTCATTTTTTCTCATATCGTGTAAAAGTTGCTTCCACTTGTCAAAAGGAGTTATACCAGAATAGGTGATCCATTCTGAATTAATTCTTAATCCAATAGTAATGATAATCATCGCTATGAAAAGACCTATCAATACAGCAAAAGTATTTCGTAAAAAGTTCATGATTCTTAATCTTGATGAGCAATCATAGAAATTTCTATATTAACATTTTTAGGTAAGTTGGCCACTTGTATGGTTTCTCTTGCAGGGTGTTTTTCGATTGAAAAATAGGAGTCATAAATTTCATTTACAATAGAAAAATCTTCCATATTTTTCAGGAAAATACTTGTTTTTACAACATGAGAAAAATTCATTTTAGCTTCACTTAAAATTGCTTGTAAATTTTTCATTACTTGATGAGTTTCTTCGGCTATTCCAGATATAACTTCATTAGTTTCAGGGTTAATTGGAATTTGTCCTGAAATGTATAAAATACCATCTGTCAAAATAGCTTGAGAATAAGAGCCTATTGCCATAGGTGCATTTGGAGTAGAAATATATTGTTTCACTATTATTGCACTTTTAAAGGTTATTGTTTTGTGAAAAATGAAGTTTCTGCAAAGATACAAAAAATGATTTTTATAAAGAATTTGTAGTTTGGTTAAAGCTTCTTGCTTCATATTTTACGGCATCTTTCAGAATTGTAGCTTTGATGCCGATGTAGAAATCATATACTTTGTATTGCCCTGTCGGAACCCAATTAAAATTAATGCTAAAACTTCTTTGGTCCCTTGAAAAACCTAATCTAGAATAGGCGAAAGATTTATTAACAAGGTCATAATGAGCACTTCCAGTAATATTCCAATATGGTGTGAGTTTGATACTTCCGTTTAATCCTATGGAAGCAGCAGACTCACCGAATCTTTTTACTGAATTATTATAGGAATAACTGGTATTCACATTAAGCGTCCAATCTTGATTGAAACGAGCGTAGTTATCCTCATCAAAATGATAAACTTCATTCATTCCTATTCCTTGGGTTTTATAGATATTTTCGGGTGTTTTTTTATTTTTATTGCTGGATTTTAGAATATCGTGAAGCGATAAACTTGCTGTTAAATTAAAATATTGTAGTCGGAAATTTCCTAATTTATCAATTCTGGTTCCTATATCGTTATTAGGTTCAAAATGAATTTTGTAAGGGTCAAAAGAGGCATTGTAATTCAGGTTTAATTTATTTTTAAAAAATGAATTTTGTGCATTGATGGTGATGTTAGACCACTTAAAGTTCTCTGCAGCAGCATTATAGCTGAAATTAATCCCAATATTTTCAAAAATTTTGATTTTCTGAATGCCAGTAGAATCTTTTTTAGATTTTACTTTCATCTCTATATTATTGCTTAAGTTAAAGTTTATAGATTTAGAAAGTCCAGAACTCGGAGAACCATAAATATTTCCTTCAAAAATGGAATAAGGTATGGCAATACCATTAGTTTCGTAGTATTCCTTGTAATATCCCCACATGCTATTGCTAAAATCAGGGGTGTAAGAAACTCCTATATTTGGAGTGAAAACATGTCTTATTGCTTGAATTTTGCTGTTTTTTCCAAATTTTAGCATACCATATAGGGTCGTTTGTATAGAAGCGGAAGTATTAAAAGTGGTATAACCTGCAAGGTGGTTTTTGGTACTGATTTCAGCATTTCTAGAGGTGGGGTTATAAGATTTTTCTATTGTTTTATTAGTCAAAACATTATTAAAAGTCGAGTTTAGTGATAGATTGAAATATTTTAGAAGGGTAGTGGTGGAACTGATGCTTGTCGTATTTCTTCCTGCAGTTTGCATTTTTTTCCACATTTCTTTGGTGAATATTTCGTTATGCTGAGCGGTTACTTGATTTCTAAAATCAAATTTAGTATTAATAATAATATTCTCTAAAAGTCCAGATCTAATTCCATTTTTAGGATTAAAAAGGTAAAATTGATTAATTCCTACAGATAATGAAGGAAGTCTCATATCGGTAAGTTTAGTAGAAAAGTTTTGAGAATAATAAGCTGTTCCTGTGATAGTTATAGGCAGGTTGAGAAATCTTTTTGTTAGACTAATTGAAGAATTTTGCTGGGCGTTTAATACATTTTCATTGAGGATGTAATTATTATTTATTGTGTTGTAATAAAATCTATTACTCACAATATCCACAGAAGCGGATAGTTGTAAGAATGGGTTTGCTTTGATATCTTGCTGATGTGTCCAAGTGAAACGATAGGTGCTAGATTTTTGGTAATTATTCAGTCCTTTGATTCCTCTCACTGTCGTCCCTACATCGGCACGGAAAAATCCAGAATATTTGTAATTCTTTTTATAATTTACTTCTGGGCGGAGATTCCAGCTTCCTTTAGTATAATAATCGGTTAATATTTTAAGGTCAAAATGTTTGCCGAGTGGCTGATAATAACCAAGTCCGTTCAAATAAAACCCCATATCTTGCCTTTCTCCAAAACTAGGTATAAGTATTCCAGAAGATCTGGTTTCGGTAAAAGGTAGGATTGCAAATGGCAATACTAAAGGGGTAGGGATTTGCTCAATATACATTTGAATAGGGCCTGTAATTACTTTCCCTTTTTCGGTATTTCCTTTTATCAATTTAATAAGAGATGCGGAAAGATGATAGTCAGGGAGTGAGTCTTTTTTTGTGCGAAACAGTTCATCGGTAGTATAAATCCCACCTCTCATGAAGAAAACAGAATCATTGACTTTTTTTGTTTTTCTCGCAACAATAAGGCCTTCGCTTTCTTCTGTTCTCGCATTGTAGGCAATTGCTTGGCGGGTTTTATAGTTATAACTTACCTCGTTATATTCGTATTTTTTTCCTCCTTGGGTGGCGATAGCAGGTTCAAATATTCTTCCCAAAGAATCTACTTTCCCTCTAGCAAAAAGCGTTCCCGTTTCCCAATCTATGCTTATGTAGTCTGCATCGATCTGCATATCTTGGTATTTTACTTGGGCTTTTTTTCGCAGGTAGGTAGTGTTTTTTTTAATATCAAAACTACTATTTTCTGCTTTAGAAAATAGTATATCTGATAATTGTTCTTCCTTTTTTATATTATCTACATTCGTTTTTTCCTGATTTTCATTTTGTGCTAAAAAATTGTTAAAAATTAGGAAAATTAAAATATGTAAGGTAATTTTGAATTTTGTATTTATCAAGATTGTGAATTTCTATAATTTAATGCCCCAAAAATAATAATTTTTAACATAAGATGAGAATAAATAAATCGTTAATAAGATTAACTTTAACACTTTTAACACTATTTTTTGTTCAAATTTCAGGACAGAAAAAGTTTGTTATTGTATTAGATGCTGGGCACGGTGGCTCTGATATTGGAGCGAATAGATATTATGAAGGCTATGGAAGACTAAATGAGAAGGATATCACTCTGTCTATTACATTGTTAATAGGGAAAAAATTAGAGAAAAATAAAGATTTTAAGGTGATTTATACTCGTAAAACGGATGTTTATCCTACATTGACAGAGCGAACAAATTTGGCCAATAGAAGTAAAGCTGATTTATTTGTATCAATGCATTGTAACTCTCAAGTTAAAGGAGCAACAGCTTATGGCACAGAAACTTTCGTGCAAGGACCTAACCAGAATAAGGAAAATTTAGAAGTGGCAAAGGCTGAAAATGATGTAATTTATTTAGATGAACAGGATAGGGAAACTTTTGCTTCTTATAACCCTAATTCCCCAGAGTCTTTAATCGCTTTGAAAATTCAGCAAAGTAAATATTTGGAAAGTAGTCTTTTAATAGGAAGTTTCATTGAAGATAATTTTGTAAAAAAAGACAAGAGATTTTCTCGAGGAGTAAAACAACAAAATCTCCATGTTCTTCGTAGAAATGCGATGCCTTCTGTTTTGATAGAGATGGGGTTTATTAGTAATTATGATGATGCTATTTATATGGCAAGTAGTAAGGGGCAAGAAGAAATAGCAGAATCTATTTATCAGGCGATTGTAAGTTATAAACAGAGGTTGGACAGAAATGTAGGAAAGATAACTGCTCCTCAACCTGTCAAAGAAGTAGAAAAACCATCTAAAAATGATTATCGTATTTTGTTAATGAGTTCACAGACGAAATACAATGAAGGAGATCCTGCTTTTAGAGGATTAAAGTATATTTTGACAATAAAAGAGGGAACGATGTATCATTACTATTATAGCACTACGAATTTAGAATCTGTAAAGAATCAGAACTTAAAAATAGCAAGAGAGGCAGGATTTAAGAGT
This sequence comes from uncultured Flavobacteriaceae bacterium, assembly GCA_963539275.1. GTDB lineage: Bacteria > Bacteroidota > Bacteroidia > Flavobacteriales > Weeksellaceae > JABCPE02. Next base: position 1,560 of record CAUTLL010000009.1, on the reverse strand, counting down.
GCTTCTATAAAAACCTTTGTTCCCTATCAGTCATTAAGTAGAGGGTATTATAATATAGAGGTTGCGGTGTCGCAAGGTAGATTACCTAAAAATGATCCTATCACACTTTTAGAAGGAGTGGTAAGAGAAAAAGTAGATGGGAATCATTATTATACTTATGGAATGGCAAATACCTTAGAAGAAGCGGTAGAATTGAAAAAAAGCTTAGAGAAGAAAGGAATAAAAAATACAGTAATTCAAAAAAAATAGAAAATATTCTAACAAAAATTTGCAAGAAGAAAAAAAGTTCGTATATTTGCAATCGCAATTAGCAAATGGCCCGTTCGTCTATCGGTTAGGACTCAAGATTTTCATTCTTGCAAGAGGGGTTCGATTCCCCTACGGGCTACTGAGTATAAGCTTTTTTAATAAAAGTTTTTTTGTTTTAGAAATTAAACATACCTTTGTAAAAGATTTTAAAATATTATGGCAAATCATAAATCAGCACTTAAGAGAATCAGACAATCTGAAAAAAGAAGATTGAGAAACAGATACTATCACAAGACTGCAAGGACAGCTTTGAAAGTATTAAGAAATGAAGAAAATAAGGCTGTTGCATTAGAGCAATTACCAAAAGTAGTTTCTTTATTAGATAAGTTAGTGAAAAGAAATATTATTCATAAGAATAAGGCAGCTAACTTAAAAAGTAAGTTGACAAAGCATGTTAATAAATTAGTGTAGTAAAATATAGTTGGCCCGTTCGTCTATCGGTTAGGACTCAAGATTTTCATTCTTGCAAGAGGGGTTCGATTCCCCTACGGGCTACTGAGTAGATACCCTTGATATTAGTCAGGGGTATTTTTGTTATATTTACAAGTTAGAGTTGTTTTTAATTTTTTTGATTATAATTATAATTATCAATGAAAATAGATCTTGTTCAAAATAAAAACTTAAAACTTTTCAAAATTATTTCCAAAATAGCGGAAGAGAATAATCAACAGGTATATATCGTAGGTGGATATGTTCGAGACTTATTAATGGGGAAAAATAAGGATACGGATATAGATTTTGTTACGGAAGGAAGTGGTATTATTTTAGCTCAAAAAGTAGCAAATTTCATTAATCCAGAAATAAAGATTTCTATTTTTAAGACTTATGGAACAGCTATGTTTCGTTATGAAGGTATAGATTTGGAATTTGTAGGAGCAAGAAAAGAAAGTTATTCTGAGGAAAGTAGAAATCCAGAAGTGGAGCAGGGAACATTAGAGGATGATCAGAAAAGAAGAGATTTTACGATTAATGCTTTGGCGATTTCTTTAAATAAAGATGATTTTGGTGAGTTAGTAGATCCGTTTAATGGAGTTGAAGATATAAGAAATAAAGTTTTGAGGACTCCTTTAGAACCAAAGCAGACTTATTCCGATGACCCTTTGAGAATGATGAGAGCGATTAGATTTGCTTCAACTTTGAAATTTAGTATAGAGGAAAGTTCTTTTTGGGCAATAAAAAAGGAAGTAGGGAGGATAAAAATTGTAACCATAGAGAGAGTTATGGTAGAGTTTAATAAAATTATGCTTTCGG
>CAUTLL010000008.1:0-12720 GCA_963539275.1 uncultured Flavobacteriaceae bacterium | reverse complement strand
AAGCTAAACTAGCAATCCCCTTTTTATACATTTTATACATGGGATTAAAATAAGGATATTCTTCGCTCAATTCTTTTTCGCTTCCTACGGCTTTTACATAGTTTTTGAAACTAGGGCTGATAGGATCATCATTAAAATCTCCCATTGCAATGAGTTTTATATTGGGATTTTTTTCTTTTATAGCGTCCATTTCTTGTTTTAGGAGGTTAGCAGCAGCATTTCTTTTAGGCATGGAAACAGCTTCTCCCCCTCTTCTTGAAGGCCAGTGATTTACAAAAAAAGCTACTTTTTCACCATCTAAAATTCCCACGACAACCAATAGGTCTCTTGTGTATTCTCTTTTACCATCTTCTCTATAAATAACGAGTTCTTTTTTATATGATTGAGTAACTAAAAATCTCTTTTTTTGGTAAATAAGAGCAACATCTATGCCTCTTGTATCAAAAGAATTGTAATGCTCTATACCATAATCATATTTTTTAAGAGCATCTTGTTTCACTAAGTCTTCTAATACTTGTCTATTTTCTACTTCTGCTAATCCTACAATTACGGGAGAGGTTTTTGTATATTTTGTACCAATTTCGGATATTACTTGAGCAGTGTTTTTTAATTTTTGCTGATAAATGTCATAAGTATAATTTTTAGAGCTTTTTGGAGTGAAATCTTCGGAAAGCGATTGCCTTCTAACTACTTTTTTACCTTTCATTTTTTCATAATCCCAAGGTCCTTTATAATTATTAGTGATTCCTAAATATTTCAGAGAATCCAAAGGAATGCTTCTATGAAAATTTATATGATACTTCGGTAAGGTAGCATCTATGTAATCTGCTGATTGGATTGTATCAAAAAGATTTTCCACATTGTAAAACCCAATGGTGGCTACTCTCTTAATTTGAGCTGAAAATGAAATATAGAAAAATGAAAAAATAAGAAATAATAACTGTTTCATAAATTAAAATTTTGGTCAATATAATGTTTATTTTCGAAATATTAGTTCTTTTTATTATGAAATAAATCATATTACTAAATTAGTGTAGAGTAAAATAAAATTTTACTTTTGTTAAAAATAGTTAATTTTTATAAAATGTCTAAAAAATATCTTTTTATCGGAGGGTTTACACTGGTTTCTATGGTTTTTGTTAAAGCACAAACTACAGTTTATGCTTATGTGAAAGATGAGCAGGGTAAGCCTGTGGAGCGTGTAGAGGTTGATTTAAAAGGTTCAGATGAAGATACCTTAGCGGATAAGATTGGATATTTTCAATTTGTAGATTTACAGCCAGGGAATTATCAAATGGTAGTTTATAAAAATAATTATGAAACTAAACTGGTTGATTTTAGTGTAAAAGAGGGAGAAAAAAGGAAAGACTTAGGAGTAATTATTTTGAGTTCTACTCTTTATAATTCTTCTACGGAGCAGGGATTTACTCTTTTGGATAATAATGATGAGAGTTCTTCTCAGTCTACCGTAGGGCTATTGCAGTCTTCACGAGATGTTTTTAATAGAATAGCGGGGTATGATTTAGGGATTTATTGGTTTAGACCGAGAGGGTTGGATAGTAGGGCAGGAGAAATGATGTTTAATGGAGTTTCTATGGCAAAGCAAAATAATGGAAATTTAGATTTCAGTATTTGGGGAGGACTTAATGAAATTACTCGTTACCCAGAGATTGCTGTTAATCATACTCCGTCAGAATATGCATTTGGTGGGATTAATTCCGTAATTTATAAAAATACCAAAGCTAGTGAATATAGAAAAGGAAGTCAATTGACTTATTCTCTTACGAATAGGAATTATCGCCACAGATTGGGATATCGCTATACTTCGGGTATGAGTAAAAAAGGTTGGGCTTTTACGGGAATGATTACGAGAAGATGGGCAAATGAGGGTGTGGTAGATGGGACTTTTTATGACTCTTATGCTGTATATTTAGGGGTAGAGAAGAGGATAAATGATAAGCATACTTTGACTTTTAATGTAATTGCTGCTCCGACAAGAAGAGCGGGTTCTAGCCCAAATACCCAAGAAGTTTATGATTATATGGGGACGAAATATAATTCATATTGGGGATGGCAAGATGGTAAAAAAAGAAATGAAAGGATAAGAGAGACTTTTCAGCCAATATTTCAGTTATCAGATTATTGGAAAATTAATGATAAATCAGAGCTTTGGACTACGCTTTCTTATCAGTTCGGGAAGAATAAGGGTTCTCGTTTAGATTGGTATAATGCAAGAAATCCATCTCCTACTTATTACCGATATTTGCCAAGTTATCATAGAGATAATTTGGAAACTTGGGCTAATAGGACAGAAGCTACTCAAATTGATTGGGAAGCACTATATAAAGCTAATCAATCTGTAGGAAACAGAGCGGTTTATTATTTAGTTAATGATGTGGTCAATGATAAAATCTGGAATGTCTCAACGCATTTTATACATAATTTTACAGATAATACACGCTTTTTCCTAAATGTTTCTTATCAAAATTATAATTCCAATCAGTATCGTGAAATTAAAGATCTTTTGGGTGCTACTTATGCATTGAATAAGGATTCTTATGCAGAATCCAATCTTGCTGGTTCGTCTGGTCTTTTGAATGAAAAAGATGTTAATATTTATAAAAAAGAGGGAGATAAAATTGGTTATGATTATACTTTCGGGAGACAAGAAGTAAAGATAAATCCAAGTTTGAAGTTTTCAACAGGAAAATTTGATGTAATGCTTTCAGGGTTATTTGGATATTCTTTATCTTATAGAGAGGGGCATTTTAGTCATTATCTTTATGATAATTCATTTGGAAAAAGTAAAAACTATGAGTTTGTAAATTACGGTCTGAAAGGACAAGTTATCTATAAAATTAATGGAAGAAATTTCTTGATTTATAATGGTGCTACTTATTCTCAGGCTCCGTTTTTAGAGGATTTGTTTTTTAATCCTAGAATCAATGCTTCTGTGGTGGAACATGTGAAAAATATGGTAGTTAAAGCTAATGATCTTAGCTATGTGATTGCAACGCCATATGTGAAGGCGAGATTGAGCGGATATATTATCAATACAGAAAATGAGGTTAATGTTCAAAGGTTTTATGCCGATGGAATTACTTTGAAAGGAGGAAGTTCTGCTGAAACTATTTCCAGTGCTTTCGTGACACAGGTTTTGAATGGTATGAGTAGACAAAATGTTGGCTTGGAATTGGGAGTAGATGTTAAAGTTTCTTCTACATTGTCTCTACAAGGGTTAGTGAGTATTGGTCAATATATTTATACTAATAACCCTGAAATTTATGTTGGAGCAGATGCTGTGGGAAGGTTTGCCGATGGAAAATCTTATACTTATATGGGACAAGCTTATATTGATAATTATAAGCAATCAGGAACGCCACAGACTGCATTTTTATTAGGATTTAGATATAATAGTCCTAAATATTGGTGGGTGGGAGCAAACTGGAATTATTTTGATCATTCTTATTTAGATCCTTCGGCGATTATTAGAACGGAATCTTTCATTACAAATCCTACTACGGGAGTTCCTTACCCAGAAGTTACAGAGGAAGATTTGAGAAGGGTTTTAGAGCAAAAGAGATTACCAGTGGCATTTTTTCTTAATGCTAATGCTGGAAAATCTTGGGTATTTGGGAGATATTATTTAATGATTTCTGCATCGGTAAATAATATTCTGAACAACAGAAGTTATATTACAGGAGGATTTGAGCAAACTCGCCAGACTTCTTATAGAGCTTTTGTAGCAGATTTTGATAAGGAGTATCCTAATTTTGCACCAAAATTTTGGTATAATCAAGGGCGAACTTATTTCTTAAATATTCAAATTAGATTTTAGTAAAATTACAAATAAAATGAAAAATATAAAATTTGGGGCAATCTTTTTAGCCTTGACAATAGTTGTAACTTCTTGTGTAAATGATGGGTTTGGGAAAGATGATTGGGATATACCAGGGATAGTTTGTTATAATAAATATGAAGCCCCGACAATGACTTTGGCTAATTTTGTAGCACAAGCTCCTGCAAGTGGGACGAAGGTAATCGTAAAAGATCAAATTATAGATGGATATGTAGTTTCCTCTGATGAGAATGGTAATTTTTATAAAACTATTTCGTTTCAAGATAGCCCAGAAAATCCAACTGTTGGTCTTCAAATAGAGGTGAATAGAAGTCTTAATTATATTGACTTTCCTATTGGGACGCACATTAGAATTAATGCGAAGGGACTTGTTTTAGGAATGGATAAAGGTGTGGTAAAATTGGGAGCAACTGATCCTGATTATGCTATTGGGAGAATTTCTGAAAATCAATTAGGAAATCATATTTCTGTAGTATGTGTCGGAGGTAAGGCTGATGTAGCGAAGCTTGTTCCATTAGAATTAAATAGTTTAGCTGAAGCTAAAAAGGTTCAACATCTTAATAAATTGGTAAGCGTTTCTAATGTTCAGTTTTCAGATGTGGATATTTTGGGTATAGATGGAGTGAAATCTTTTCTTAACTTTCCTAAGGCTGATACAAGTAGGGATTTAGTGGGAGTAGATGGAGCTACAGCTACTTTAAGAACAGCTTCTTATGCGTCTTTTGGTTCTGAAAAATTACCTATAGAGAATGGGAAAATTACTTTTGTGGTAAGTAGATACAATAATAATTACCAGATGATTATTAGAGGAACAAATGATATTAATTTTTCTGCGGATAGGGTGGATACTGCTCCTGCAAAGGGAGATTCGGCTGTCAATTATCTTAAATCTGGAAGTATAGAAAATTTCACATCTTATACAACGGGAGCCAGTTCAGAAGCGTTATCGAGTTATATTAATGATCCAGTTATAGGAAATAGATATTGGAGAGTGGCTAATTTTGAAGGGAACAAATACATTCAGTTGGGATTTCCGGCTACAGGAGCTAAGCCTTATTCTAGAACTTTGTTCGCTGTGCCTGTAGATTTTGATAATATGATGAGATTCTCATTTAAAACGAAAGATGGTTATTATAATGGCGATGTGTTAAAAGTTTATTATTCTACGGATTATAAACCTAATGCAATTAATCCTACTTTAGTAGATATTACAAGTGCATTTACTATTTCAAGGGGAACAACTAGCGGGTATGCTTCTTCTTTTGTTGATAGTGGAATTTGGGAAAAACCTTCTACATTATCAGGTAGAGGATTTATAATTTTTGAATACATTGGAGGAGGGTCTTCTCCTACAACTACAACTCAGATAGATGATATTGTTGTTCAATAAAAAAGATAAATCCCTCAGAATATTTAGTTCTGAGGGATCTTTTATAATTAAATAAAAAAGATATGCTTAAGTTATATTCGGTTGTATTTTTCTTCCACAATGTCCCAGTTAATTACATTAAAAAAAGCCGAAATGTAGTCAGGTCTTCTATTCTGATAATTTAAGTAATAGGCATGTTCCCATATATCGAGCCCTAGTATAGGAGTACCATCACAACCAATTTCTGGCATTAGAGGATTGTCTTGGTTAGGTGTAGAGCAGATTTCTAAACTACCATTATCTTTTTTACAAAGCCAAGCCCATCCAGAACCGAATCTTGTTTTTGCAACTTCTGAAAAATCCGTTTTGAATTTTTCAAAACCACCATAATTTTCTATAGCTGTTTTTACATTACCAATAGGAGATTTTGCACCGTTAGGAGTTAATATTTCCCAAAAAAGAGAGTGGTTATAGTGTCCACCTCCATTATTTCTCAACGCAGGAGTATCGGCAAGAGAGCATATTTCCTCAATGCTTTTATTTTCTAATTGAGTGTTTTGTATTGCTTTATTTAGATTATCAATATAGGTTTGGTGATGTTTAGTATGATGTATTTCCATCGTTCTTGCATCAAACACAGGTTCTAAAGCATCATAAGTATAATTTAATTGAGGTAATTCAAATGCCATAACTTCTTTATTTTAAATTTTTGCCAAAAGTAATTAAAATATTATAGTTAGTATCTAATACTATAATAGTTTTAATTTATAAATATAGCTCGGCTTAAATTTAAAATTTTATTTTTGTAAAAATTTATAAATCAGTAAAATTTAGCTAATGGAAAATTTACATCACAAAAGACAAGTATACGAACATTCTGAATTGTTAGATAGTCAAGTAAAAGAAAATCCTATGGAGCAGTTTCGGGATTGGTTTTTAGATGCAGATCAGCATCCAAACATTGCGGAAGCTAATGCGATGTCCGTATCTACGATAGAAGAGGATAATTGTCCTCGTACGCGGATAGTTTTACTAAAATCTTACACTTGGGAAGGCTTTGTGTTTTATACAAATTATCAAAGTAAGAAGGGAAAAGCAATAGAGAAAAACACCAAAGCTTGTTTACACTTTTTTTGGCCAGCATTGGAAAGACAGGTTATAATTAAAGCAGAAATAGAATTAGTTTCTGAACAAATGTCAAATGATTATTTTGCATCAAGACCGAGGGGAAGCCAGTTGGGGGCTGTAGTGTCGCCACAAAGTGAGGTAGTTCCTAATAGGGAATTCTTGCAAGAAAAATTAGCTCAATTAGAACAAAATATGGAAGGAAAAGAGATTTTGAGACCAAAACACTGGGGAGGATATTTAGCGAAGCCTTATGAAATAGAATTTTGGCAAGGGAGACCAAATCGATTGCATGATAGAATTGTGTATCAATTACAGGAAGATTATAACTGGAAAATATCAAGATTAGCCCCGTAGATAGAAACAATAAATCGCTTGTCAATATTAATGAGCAATTTATTTATAAAAATACATCTATAAGTCCTTCTGGAAGTTTCATTTTAATGAATTTTTCATCTCTATTGACTTCTAAAATCCATTCTTTAATGATGGGGATAATGATCTCCTTTTGTGCAAGATGGAGTATGAAATAATGCTGTGAAGTTTGGTCATTTACTGAAATAATAGTTCCACAAGTTTTTCCATCTTCTTCTATTATTTCAAAACCGATCACTTCATGATAGTAGAATTTATTTCCTGTGAGAGGAGGGAGAGTACTAAGAGGTAAGAAAACATTTTTACCTAAAAGTTGTTCTACAAGAGTTTCATTAGAGTCTTTGAAAAGCAAATTGAGGTTATCTTGTTTACACCAGATTACTTTTTCAATAAAAAACGGAACCAATAGTCCGTTGATTTCAACGAATATTGATTCCAATCTTTTGTAAAAATCGGGTTGGTCGGTATCTAATTTCAAGATAACATTTCCCGAAAGTCCGTGCTTACGAGTGATTTTACCTAAAAAATAATAATCTTCTTTTCGCATCGGAATAAGATTTTTAAGCGTCAGCACTTTCTTCAGCAGCAGGAGTCTCCTCTTCTGGTGCTTCACTAGCTTCTGCTACAACCGCAGCTTCAGCTTCTTTTTTAGCGTTGATTCTTGCTTCGTTTACTTTTTGTTCAGCCTCCAAAGCTGCCTTTTTAGCATCTTGTTTAGATTTTGCTAAACCATCTTTTTTACCTTGGATTTTAGCTTCTTTTTCTTCTAACCAAGCATTAAATCTTTTTTCAGCTTCTTCAGCACTAAATGCTCCTTTAGTTACACCACCTTGAAGGTGTTTTTTGTAAAGAGCACCTTTGTAAGAAAGAATAGCTTTTACGGTATCAGTTGGCTGAGCGCCATTGTTTAACCATTTTACAGCTGAATCTACATTCAACTCAATAGTTGCAGGATTAGTAATCGGGTTGTAAGTACCCAATTTTTCGATGAATCTACCATCTCTTCTTGCTCGAGCGTCTGCTACTACGATGTGAAAAAAAGGCTTACCTTTTTTTCCGTGTCTTTGTAATCTAATTTTTACTGACATAATTAAGTTTAATTTTTAGTGGGAACTCGTCCCTGTTAGTTAATTTTGCAAATATAATGAATAATTTGTGATAAACAATATGAAAAAAGGATATTTTATTTGCCATTAAAACTATTCATCGTATTTGTAATTCCAGCAAAAGTAAAAGATAAACACGCTTCTGCAAAGGTGTTGATGCGTTCAGGGAGTTTTTCTTTCTCTTCTTCAGTCCATTCTCCTAATACATAGTCTATTTGCTGTCCTTTCATAAAATCGGCAGAAATTCCAAATCTCAATCTTGGATAGGCTTGGGTTTGGAGCATGTTTTGAATGTTTTTTAGTCCATTATGTCCAGCATCAGAGCCTTTACTTTTCATTCTCAAAGTGCCGAAAGGGAGAGCTAAATCATCAGTGATAATCATGAGATTCTCTATGGGGATATTTTCTTTTTGAAGCCAGAATTTTACGGCATTCCCGCTGAGGTTCATATAGGTGTCTGGTTTCAAAATAAGAACTTTTCTGCCTTTGTATTTTCCTTCTGCGAGCCAACCAAAATTAGTGGTTTGGAATTTGGTATCCATCAATTCTGCTAATTTATCTGCAACCTTAAAGCCTATATTATGGCGAGTTTCGGTGTATTCATCACCTTTATTTCCTAGTCCTACGATTAAGTATTTCATTTACTTTCAATATTATTTGCAAAGACAAAAATATGTTTTTATTCTAAAATATTTCCCATTACGGTGATAATTTCCTCTACATTTTTCACATGGTCTTTTCTCATGAGCAGTTGGTTATTTTTTTCTTTGAGTTGGGCATCATGTGGATTTTGTTGGAGATAAGAGATAATATTCCTAAACTTTTCACTTTGATAAAATTTGTCTTGCGGATTATTGGGGAAATATCCTAAAAACACTCCTTTTTTGATGACGATTTTTTCGAAGCCAATTTCCGCCGAGAGCCATTTTAACTCTACGGATTTTAACAAATTCACAGCCTCTTTTGGAAGTTCTCCGAAGCGGTCTTTTAGTTCGTTGGCAAATTGCGTCAATGCGTTTTTATCAGTAATATCAGCAAGTCTTTGGTAGAGATTAAGCCTTTCTTCAGTGCTGGATATGTAGTAGTCGGGAAGCAGGAGTTCTAAATCTGTGTCAATGTTGACCTCTTTATTAGATTTGAATAATTTTTTGCGGTCTTCTTCATTAGCAAAAAGATGATTAAATTCATCTTCGTTTTGAAGTTCTTCTAAGGCTTCTTGCATGATTTTTTGGTAAGCTTCAAATCCCATTTCATTGATAAATCCACTCTGTTCGCCTCCTAATAAATCTCCCGCACCGCGAATTTCTAAATCTTTCATCGCAATTTGGAATCCACTGCCTAAATCTGAAAATTGTTCAATGGCTTCTATGCGTTTTCTAGCATCGGCTGTTATCATATCATAAGGAGGAGTGATAAGGTAGCAAAAAGCCTTTCTATTGCTTCTGCCTACTCGCCCTCTCATTTGGTGAAGGTCGGCCATTCCGAATCGTTGAGCATCATTGATGAAAATAGTGTTTGCATTAGGAACATCTACACCACTTTCTACAATAGTAGTAGAAACGAGAACATCGTATTTACCTTCCATGAAATCTAAAATTCGTTGTTCTAATTCTTTTCCATCCATTTGTCCGTGTCCCGTGATTACTCGTGCATCGGGGATAAGTCTTTGAATAAGTCCAGCAATTTCTTTCAGATTCTCTACCCTATTATTAATAAAATAAACCTGTCCATTTCTTTGGAGTTCGTATGAGATCGCATCGCGAAGAATTTCTTCGTTAAAGCCTATTATTTGAGTTTCTACGGGCTGTCTATTAGGTGGGGGTGTTTTAATAACAGATAAGTCCCTGGCAGCCATTAATGAAAATTGTAATGTTCTTGGAATTGGGGTAGCAGTAAGGGTTAGTGTGTCAATATTAGATTTTAGAGTTTTTAATTTATCTTTCACTGAAACGCCGAATTTATGTTCTTCATCAATAATGAGAAGTCCTAGATCCTTGAACTTAACTTTCTCTGAAGCAAGTTGGTGAGTTCCGATAATAATATCTATTTCTCCATTTTGTAGCTGTTGTAAAGTTTCATTTTTTTGTTTTGTTGTTCTAAAACGGTTGATGTAAGAAATATTCACAGGAAAATCCTTAAGTCTCTCTTTGAAACTTCTGTAATGCTGAAATGCCAAAATGGTAGTAGGAACTAAAACTGCGACTTGTTTCCCATCGGTGGCAGCTTTAAAGGCAGCTCGGATTGCGATTTCTGTTTTTCCAAATCCTACATCTCCACAGATGAGTCTATCCATGATGGTTTCAGCTTCCATATCTGTTTTAACATCTAAAGTAGCCTTCTCTTGGTCAGGAGTATCTTCATAAAGGAAGCTCGCCTCCAATTCATTTTGAAGGTAAGAATCAGGAGAGTAAGAAAATCCTTTGGTAGTTTTTCTTTTGGCATAAAGTTTAATAAGGTCAAAGGCGATTTGCTTTACCTTGGATTTTGTTTTTTGTTTAAGGTTTTTCCAAGCAGGGGAGCCTAATTTTGATAATGTAATTTCCCTGCCTTCTGGACCGTTATATTTGGAAATTTTATGGAGTGAATGAATGCTCACATAGAGCAAGTCTCCATTTTTATAGGAAAGCTTGAAGCATTCTTGTGTTTTGCCATTATTATTTACTTTTACCAATCCTAAAAATTTTCCTATACCATGATCAATGTGAGTGATGTAGTTTCCGATTTTCAGGGACATCAGGTCTTTTAAGGTCAGTTGTTCTGATTTTGTAAAAGTGTTTTTTGCCTTAAATCTTTGGTGTCGGTCAAAGATTTGATGATCGGTATAAACGACGATTTTATTTTTGAAGTCAATGAATCCTTCATGTAATTCAGATTTGAATGAATGAAAAATAGGATGGTTGTCAATATTTTCATTGTTTGGTTTCAATGAAGCAAAAATTTCTTCTAATCTTTCTTTTTGTTTTTTAGAGGAAAATGAAATCCAAATTTCAAAATTATTATTTTTCTTTTTCTTAAAATCCTCCATTAGCATTTCAAAATTCTTATGAAAGATTGGTTGAGGTTGCTGAATGAGATTTACAATTTCTTTTTTTTGTTCGTTTGCTTCGGTGTTTTGATTACTAAAATCTATCCATTGGAATTTAGATAAATTGTTTAAAAATTCATCTTCCGAAATATATAATTCTTTCGGAGTTTGATGTTTAATTTCGTGGTTTAGCTTAGCAAAATTTTCTTCTGCTTTGGCATAGAAGTTTTTTATTTGCATCAATCCGTGATGGGCATTTTTAGAAAAAACGATACTATTTTTAGGGAGTAATTCTAAAAAAGAAATCTTATTTTTCTGTGTAGAAAAATTCATGTTAGAAACTAATTGAAAGGAATCCGTTTTATCAATAGATAATTGAGTTCCAATGTCAAAAGTTTTAATGCTTTCTACTTCATTGCCAAAAAATGTGATACGGAAAGGTTTTTCATTAGCATAAGAAAATATGTCTATAATCCCCCCCCGAACAGCAAATTCTCCTGGTTCAGACACAAAGTCAGTGAGATTAAAATGAAAATCATTAAGTAATTTTTCCGAGAAATCAAAGTCAAGTTGGTCGCCTACATTAATATTGAGAGAAATATTATTGAAGTCTTCTTTTTTTAAAACTTTTTCAGATAAAGCAGAGTAATGTGCAATAATGACTTTAGGTTTAGGATTAGTATTAAGAAGATTGATAACCTCTGTCCGTAAAACCAAATTTGCATTCTGAGTTTTCTCAATTTGATAAGGTTCTAAATGGGTGAAAGGGAAATACGAAACATTGTCTTCTCCTAAAAGCTCTTCCATTTCTGTAGTGAGATATTGGGCATCTTCCTTATCATTTGTAATATATAAGATGTTGCTCCGTAAAGCTAAAAAATATTCTGCTACCAAAAGTGATGGGGTAGAACCTGCGGCTCCTTTTACTAATAAATGTTGATTTTCCTCTAACTCCTGAAAAATTTCTGTTCCAAAATTAAGGTTTAATAATCTAGGCAATAATGATTGTTGTATATTTTTTAAGTCCATATTTGTTGTGATGGGATTAAATACGAAAAGCGATTTCGGACTTTTCCAAAATCGTTTCGTTGGACAAAGATAGATTTTTGAGTGGATTTTTACAAAGTGTAAAATAAATTTTAATAGAATATTTTCGTTTTAGAAAAAAAGATATAAAAATAAGATTCTAAAAAATATATAAAATCCACTAAAAAAACGACTTACATTTGTGGGGTTCAAAAAATATTCTTAAATTTGCCAACTAAACCAAGGAGTAAAACGATTACTTTGATTGAAGTGGTGTGTTTTCGTGTGTTGAATTAATAATAATTTATATAATTAATAATGTCAGGTATTATTGGTAAAAAAATCGGCATGACTTCTTTGTTTAACGAGGAAGGGAAGAATATTCCTTGTACTGTTATCCAGGCGGGGCCATGTGTGGTTTTACAGGTCAGAACCGAAGAGGCAGATGGGTATTCTGCTGTTCAATTAGGTTTCGATGACAAGAGTGAAAAGAATGTCTCTAAGGCATTGGCTGGTCATTTTAAAAATGCTGGTTCTGCTCCTAAGGCAAAAATCGTAGAATTCCATAATGGATTCGAGGATGTGAAATTAGGAGATGAAGTAAATGTAGATATCTTCGTAGAAGGAGAGTATGTGGATGTTACAGGAACTTCAAAAGGTAAAGGTTTCCAAGGTGTTGTTAAAAGACATGGTTTTGGTGGTGTAATGCAGCAGACTCATGGACAGCACAATAGATTGAGAGCTCCGGGTTCTATCGGTGCGGGTTCAGATCCATCAAGAGTTTTCAAAGGCTTGAGAATGGCGGGTAGAATGGGAGGAGAGCAGGTTACTGTTC